>JAOUMJ010000011.1 GCA_029881495.1 Nitrospinota bacterium
TCTTTTTTTACCCTCCTCGGATGTCGATTCAAATCTCAAACCGATTATTCGCGCAAAAGGGGGGTATCCGGTTATCCTTCTTTTTTCGATCTCCTCATTGTAGAAGGACTCGTAGTCGTGGTTGAGCGCGTGATTTATTGCGTAGTGTCCGCTTGTGGAGCTGACCATCACCTCGCCTGTATCCCCTCCGCGCCCGGTTCTCCCTGCAGCTTGCGTGATTAGAGAGAATGTGCGCTCAGCAGACCTGAAATCTGGGAAGGCAAGGTAATCATCGGCGCCCGCTATTGCGGTGAACGTCAGGTTCCTGAAGTCGTGTCCTTTGGCGACCATCTGCGTGCCGACGAGGATATCGGTTTCATTCTCTTCAAACCTTTTCAGTATTTCAAAGGTTTTATCGCGAGTCGGAGCAGTGTCCTGGTCAAGCCGATCCACTTTCAATTTTGGAAAAAGTTCCTTGAGGTATGCTTCCACCTTCTGTGTGCCGACGCCGCGATATGAAAATGTCTTTCCCGCACCGCACTCGGAACATGTACCGGGCTTTGAAAGGGAGTAACCGCAGTAATGGCATAGAAGCCCCTTTCCTCCCGCCGAATGGTGCGTAAGTGTGATGGAGCAGTTGGGGCAGAGCACAAAGGCGTTGCATGTATTGCATTTAAGGTACCTTGAATCCCCCCTTCTGTTCACGAAAATAAGAACCTGCTCATTGCGCTCTTTTCTCTTGATGATATTTTCTACGACGTTCGCAGGGAGGAGGCGCTTATCGTCAGGGTCTGAGTTGACCAGCGTCGTTTTCGGGAAAGGGGTCTTATCGATCCTGTGTGGCATGCGGCATATGCGGTATTTCCCCTCGCTGGCGTTATAAAACGATTCTATTGATGGGGTCGCGCTACCGAGCACAACAGCCGCTCCGCTCATTTTACCTCTCATCACGGCGACGTCGCGGGCATTGTAATATGGATGTTCGGACTGTTTGTAGGAGCCGTCATTCTCCTCGTCGACTACGATGAGCCTCAGGTCGTCGATAGGGGCGAATACGGCAGAGCGGGCGCCTATAACGACTTTCGCTTCGCCTCTGGCTACGCGCATCCACTCTTCCCGTCTCTGCGCGGGCGAAAGCCCTGAATGGAGTATGGCAATAGAAATGCCGAATTTGGATTCGAATCTCCGGACAAGCTGGTATGTAAGCGCAATTTCCGGGACGAGAACGATCGCGCCGCCGCCATTGGAAATTGCGCGTTTGCATAGCTCCATGTAGACTTCGGTCTTGCCTGATCCTGTCGCGCCGAAAAGAAGCGTTGTTGTGCCGGCTCTCTTTTCTATCTCCGCTGAAATGCTTTCTATAGCATCAAGCTGTTCTGCCGTAAATTCCTTCACAGCTCTGAGAGATACGGAAGGGGGATTAAATTTCCTCTTGGACGTATCCGATGAAACCGTGAAATAGAACTCTTCCGATCGTGTCAGAAATCCCTTTTTAAGATGAGGTTTTATATGCTTTTCGGTTTCGCTTGCCGTCATGCCGAGTTTTTTTGATAGCGTCTGAATAGAGAGCGGTTTTTTCAGTATTTCATGGAGTTCAATTATTCCTCCCTTGGACCGTTCCGGGAGTGACCCGGAGCGTGAAACAACAATCCTGCTTTTTAGTTCCTCCCTGGGAGATATCATTTTAAAAACCTCTCCCGCTCCGCAAAGGTAGTAAAGGGCGGTCCACTCTGCAAGCTCCACGACCTTTTCGCTGAATATCGGTTTGTCATCGAGAACAGTTTTTACAGATTTGGTTTTTATGTCGGTCTTTTTGAAGCGGAGGAATACGCCGACCATGTCGCGATTTCGAAAAGGGACAACGACCCGTACGCCGGGGAGAAGTTTAGGTTCATCCACTTTTGTGAAAGAATAGAAAAACGTTTGTCTTAATGGAACGAAGACCGCTATCTCCGCAGATAGCACTTCAGGGGGTTTTTCGGTTTCGGACGGAATCATTCTGGGAGATATTTTTCAAGAACGGCAAGCGCGGGCTTTACGGCACCGCCCGGTGCCATGACGTAGGCCCCATGCACGATATCCCTTGTCTCGTCGAGAGCTTCTACCGCGATTTTGATACCTTCTTCTGAGGCGTGTTCACCTGCCGATTCGAGCCTCTTCATTACTTCATCCGGCACTTTCATTCCTGGAACCTCGTTATGCAGGAACTCGGCCATCCTTACGGATGATATCGGTAAAATACCTATCAGGAACGGCACCTTGATATCTTTGGTTCGCTCTCTGAATTCGATGAAAATCCGCGAATCGAATATAGGCTGAGTAAAGATATACTCCGCTCCGTTTTCCACCTTCTGGTAAAGCCTTCTTATCTCTTCCTCGATGTTGATCGCCACAGGATTTACCCCAACCCCGATATGGATGGCGGTAGGTTTTCCGATAGGGTTCCCCGCAACGTCGAGGCCGTGGTTGAGATTGTTTATCAGCCGTACAAGGCCTATTGCGTCAACGTCATAAACAGCGGTGGCGTTTGGATAATTGCCGAGTTTTGGAGGGTCGCCTGTGACGGCGAGTATGTTGTGGAGTCCTACGGCATGAGCTCCGAGGATATCCGACTGCATGCCGAGGAGGTTCCTGTCCCGGCATGTGTAGTGGAGAACAGGCTCTATCCCGACATCCTGCCGGAAGAGGTGGGCAAGAGACATCGGGCTCATCCTTGCGGACGCTCTGGGGCCGTCCGGGATGTTTACGGCGTCAACCCCCGCATCCTTCAGTTTACGTGCCTTTTCAAGCGTTTTTGCAGGGTCGGAACCTTTTGGGGGGAGTATCTCCACGCAGGTGATGAATTTCCCTTCACTTAGCTTTTTGGCTAGATTCGACTTTTCAGCCGTCGGCACTATATCGACAGGCTCTGCCTTTTGGGTCTCCCTTGCTTCCACGCTAATGCGGGAAGGGGAGAGAGCCTTTACCGTATTATGGATGAGCTTTATATGCTGTGGAGTGGTACCGCAACATCCACCGACTATCTTCACACCGGTACGGATATATCGCTTCGCATAGGTGACGAGGTATTCGGGGGTGGTCATGTAAATGTGGCGTCCGTCTACGAGGTGCGGATTTCCGGCATTAGGCATGGCGGAAATCGGGAGTTCAGTACTCGAAGCCAATCGCTCAAGCGTTTCCAGCATCGGAGCGGGGCCTACTGAGCAGTTGGCGCCTATTACGTCCACTTTCAGATTTTCAAGGAATTTGGCGACCTTTTCAGCCGGTTCGCCGACCGGTGTGGCGCTCTCCTCGTTGAACGTCATCTGGGCGATAATTGCGATATCTTTTTTAACGCTTCTGGCGGCGCCGATGGCGATTTCCAGCTCGGCGGTATTCAGGAATGTTTCGAAGATAATGAGATCCACCCCCCCCTCAATCAGGGCGGATATCTGCTCCTTGAACGCATCGAAAGCGGCATTGTGCGATATCTTGCCGAACGGGGCTATAGGGCTTCCAAGGGGACCAACCGCTCCGGCAACAAAAACGGCTCCTCTCGCTTCGTAGGTGGCGTTGGACGCGGCGGCGAGATTTATCTCTCTCACCTGGCTCTCAAGGCCGTGCTTGCCGAGCGAGAACCTGTTTGCGCCGAAGGAGTTGGTCTCTATGATATCAACGCCGGCAGAGATATACTCTCGGTGTATCTCTCTGATAAGTTCAGGTTTTGTGAGGTTCACTTGGTCGTACGAGCGGTTTATATACTCCCCTTTCTGATAGATGAGCGTCCCCATTGCGCCGTCGCAGACTAGAATGTTTTCCTTTAGAGCCTCTCTGAATTTCTTCATTGTCAGGATATTATACCTCTTCTTCAGATAGTCATACCCTTGCATTTCTCGAACATGAGGTGCGAGTAAATGTTCGAGGAGAGACATGGGAAAAAGGTTTTAATTGGCGGGATATCTCACATATAATCCAGAATCATCATGGAAACAGAAGTAAAGGTTTATTACGAGGATACCGACTGCGGCGGAGTGGTATATTACGCCAACTACCTGAGGTATTTCGAAAGGGGGAGGACAGAGCACCTCGAGAGCCAGGGTATATCCCTGCCGGAATACCAGAAGAGAGGTGTGGTGTTCACTGTGGTTAATGCCAGCATCGAATACAAATCCCCGGCAGTTTACGGCGACATCTTAAGCGTTGCTACCTCGATAGAAAAAATCAGGGGGGCGAGCTTTGTAGTTAAGTACGGGATAAAGAGAAAGAGCGACGGGAAATTGCTGATAACCGGGAGTACACGAATGGCTTGCGTGGACTCAAGTATGAAACCTATCATGATCCCGGACGAAATAAGAGAGGCGTTGGAAAGAGGGTAATCAAAAAGGGGAGGGGGGTTATCGCTCCATGTACCGTTTATAGATGGTGATAACGAACAGCGCAAGCAGGAAATACCCCATGTATGCTTCAAGCGCGGAGAGTATCTTGCCTACACCTTCCGGCGAGTAGTCGCCATAGCCAAGAGTGGTGAATGTTACGACGCTATAATAAAACGAGTTGTAGAGTATCAAAAGGTTGTCAGCAACGGAGAGTGAAAGCGAGAAGGAATCGGTTGAAACCCCTGAAAAGTGCGTCAATCCCAGAAAGCCGAATATAAGGGCAAATATGGTTATGGTGATGGTGGATAGGGTGATAATCCTGTACGGTTTTTCTCCATATCCGGTTGAAAAATCCATGAAGATTGACCAGAAGCGTTCGGGCGACCAGGCTGGCATGAGCCTTCGCTGCATTATCATTTCGCGATAGAAAAATTTCCCGGCATAGTGTGAGAGACCCCTGCTTTGCAGGTTGTTCTTGACATTTCGGTAGATCTCCATCGCTTCATAGTATTTTTCACTAGCCTTGTCCAAATCCCCTTCATCAGATGCGTTATCCGCTTCAAGCTCGTTTTTAACCTTATATCCAGGCCCCCAATAGACATTTTCGAAACTTGCGTTGCCAAATTTTGTCCCCAGCAGTTCAGCATCAATAAGGACGGTCTGTTTAAAGTTTGCGTTATCCAGATTAGCCTTAAAAAGATTCGCGCCAGTAAGGTCGGAACCGAAAAGATGCGCGCCGCGCAGGGAGGCTCTCCTGAAGTTGACGTCCGTCAAATTCGCGTATGTCAGGTTCACGCCGTCCAGACTTGCGTTGTGAAGATTAAACCCTTCCAGTCGTTTACCGCTTTTATGTGCGTCTTCGAGATGTTTTTTAAGCTCAATCCCTTTTCTATCCAAAGAAGGGTCGTGCCAGACGCAATAGACGGAATCCTTCCCCGCCGTCTCTTTGCAGGAGGTACTGTCGCGGAACTGGTATTTACATGTCCCTTGGCTCATTTTGGATATACCCCTTGCAAATACGGTTCAATAATATGTGAGCACGGCTCCCCCAGACCAACATGCCTTTCCGGCCATACTGATTTTACCGCTCCATGTACCTTTTATATATTGTGATAACAAAAAGAACAATAAGAAAAAATCCGGTATACGCTTCCAGCATTGTGAATATCTTTCCAATGCCGTACGGTATGTACTCACTGTTTCCAAGAGTGGTAAATGTAACAACGCTGTAATAGAGCGAGTTAAAAAGGACTAAGAGCGATTCATCCATCGTTTGGTTCGCGCTTAGCGCAGAAATCTCACCGGTATAATCCTTCAGGCCGGTGAGACTGAATATGAACATGAATCCGAACATTATGATAGCGGAAAAGCCGATAATCTTGAACGGCTTTTCACCATAGCCGGAAGAGATATCGAGCAGAAAAGACCAAAACCTTTCAAACGTGAAATAAGGTATCAGTTTTCTCTGCATTACCATCTCGCGATAAAAATATCTGCCCGCCTGGTTCTGCAGGCCACGGTTCTTGAAATTGTTTTTGATATTGAGATATATCTCCATCGCCTCGTAATATTTCTCCGCCGCTTTATCGGTCTCGCCTCTGCTCAGGAAGATGTCTCCCTCTATTTCATTTTTTATCTTGTTGTCGTTACCAAATTCAACATTATCCAGGCTTGCGTTACCAAGTCTGGCTCCAAGGAGTTCCGCGTCATACAGTGTGGTCTGTTTCAGGTTTGCGCTTTCAAGGTTGGCCTTAAAGAGGTTGGTTTTATTCAAATTTGATCCGAAAAAGTGGGCTCCTCGTAGATTTGCTCTTTTGAAGTTGACGTTATACAGGTCGGAATAGGTGAAGTTTATTCCCTCAAGATTTGCCTTTTGAAGGTTAAAACCTTCGAGCTTTTCCCCTTTTTTATGCTTTTCATCAAGGATCTTTTTAATGTCGGCTCCGAGCCTGTCGGCATTTGGGTCGTGCCAGAAACAGTATCCAGAGTTACCCTGTTGTGGCTCCTTGCAGGTTGTTTTGTCCCGGTATTGGTATGTGCAGGAATTTTCCATCTGCTAATGTTACCTCAAAATAAATGAATTTCGACTAAAAAAAACAGAATGTTAACCTGAGTGAAAATATCATTCACCAAAGGCTTTGGCAGGTAACAGGAGGTTACAGGTGATGGAAAATCCGGTATCAAATGAAAAGAATCAATCAACAACAGATTGCAGTCGGTAAATCGGTAATTTTGTGGCTGGGATATTCGTACGGTTTCCTATTTTTTTCCTTTTTTTATTGATGCTTTTACCGGTGTTTTCCTTCGTTTAGACGTAATCGGCTTCTTTGCGGTTTTATTAATTAAGCCTCCGACCCCTTTTTTGAATGCATTTTCAAGGACAGTATCAACGGTCTTTACCGGGATGAAATTTATCTTCTTTTTGATGTAATCCGGGATTTCCTTCAGATCGGGTACATTTTGATCAGGGATAATAACGTTGGAAATACCCGCCTGAAGCGCGGCGAGGGTTTTTTCCTTCAGGCCGCCTATCGGCAGAACCCTTCCCCTGAGAGTGATCTCTCCCGTCATGGCGATATCGTTTCTCACGGGTTTTCCGGAAAGGGCGCTTGCCAGGGCTACTGCGATAGTTATTCCAGCGGACGGGCCGTCCTTGGGGACAGCGCCCGCAGGCACATGGACATGTATATCGGTATTTTTTGCGAACTCCTCGGAGATACCGATCCTCTTTGCGTTGGTACGGCAGTAGGAGTATGCCGCTTTGGCCGATTCGCGCATGACCTCTCCGAGTTTCCCGGTGATAATGAGGCTTCCGCGTCCTTTCATGGTGGTAACCTCAATGTGCATCAGGGTGCCCCCTACCTGAGTCCAGGCGAGACCTGTAGCGACTCCTATTTGAGGCTTCTCCTTTTCAGATTCATTAAGGAATTTAGCCGGGCCAAGATAATCTTCGGTTGATTTGTCGGAAATGGTGAAATGGTTTTTTGTTTTGTTCTGTACTATTTTCAGCGCTACCTTGCGGCAGATGTTCGCGATTTCCCTCTCCAGATTGCGCAATCCTGCTTCGCGGGTATAGCCGCTAATAAGTTCCCTGATAGCGCCATCGGAAAAAGATATCTGTTTTAATGTCAATCCATTCTCCTTTGATTGTCGCGGAACGAGATATTTTTTAGCGATACCGAGTTTTTCCTCTTCTGTGTAACCGGAGAGATAAAGTATTTCCATTCTGTCGCGCAATGGGCCGGGGATGGTATCGGTCATATTGGCTGTTGCGATGAAGAGCGTCTTTGAAAGATCGAAAGGAACGCCGAGATAATGATCTACAAAGGAGTGGTTTTGTTCCGGATCCAGAACTTCCAGGAGTGCGGAGGAGGGGTCTCCCCTGAAATCGCTCCCCAGTTTGTCTATCTCGTCGAGCATGAATACAGGATTGTTCGATCCGGCGGTTTTAATCCCCTGTATTATTCTTCCGGGTAGCGCTCCGATATATGTCCTTCGGTGTCCCCTTATTTCAGATTCGTCCCGGACACCACCGAGCGACATCCTTGAGAAGTTCCTTCCAAGCGCCTTTGCGATCGATTTACCGAGGGAGGTCTTTCCTGTTCCTGGAGGGCCTACAAAGCAGAGGATCGGCCCCTTGATATCCTTTTTCAGTTTCGCAACACCAAGGTATTCAAGAATTCTCTGTTTGATCTTCTCAAGGTCGTAATGATCCTCATCCAAAACCTTTTTTGCCTTCGAAATGCTGATGTTATCTTTGGTCTCCACGGACCATGGGATATCGGTAAGCCACTCAAGATATGTGCGCACGGTAGTCGCTTCTGCCGATTCAGGGTGCATTTTGCTGAAGCGTTTCAGTTGTTTTTCAGCCTCTTTAAGAACCGGCTCCGGCATTTTAGCTTTCTTTATATTTTTTTCCAGCTCCATTATCTCTGCCTGGGAATCGTCGGTATCACCAAGCTCTTTCTGTATCTGTGAGAGCTGTTCCCTCAGGAAGTATTCCTTTTGGGATTTTGTCATCTTATCCTGCACCTTTGACTGGATTTTCTCCTGAATGGTGAGCAGCTGGATCTCGCGTCCGAGAAATTCGCTTACTTTTTTAAGTCTTTTTATCGCCCCTTTTGTCTCTATTACCTTTTGTGCGTCTTCAACGCGGAGGCCAATATTGCTTGCGACAAGGTCGGCCAGTTTGCCCGAATCCTCAATTCCGTCTGCGACAATGACAATATCGGGAGATATCCCTTTGCCCATATCGACCATTGTAGCGATCTGTTGACGCACGGTGCGTCTTAGAGCCTCGGATTCGACGTTTTCCACGCCAGATCCTTCCGTATCGTCAAAAAGTTCGATCCTGACTTTCATGAAAGGGGAGAGAGTGGTAAATTCCTTAATGCTAACCTTCACCAGTCCCTGAACTAGTATCTTGAGTTTGTCCCCTGATATCTTTACCATACGCAGGACATTGACGAGGGTTCCAATCCGGTAGAGGTCTTCAGGCTGCGGTTCCTCCACTTTGGAGTCCTTTTGGGCCACGAGCATCATCATTCTGTTTGTCGCCATCGCTTCATTTACAGAATTGGTGGAGATTTCTCTCCCGACGTACAGCGGCAGGATCATATAGGGAAAAACCACAATATCTTTTACGGGGAGGAGGGGGAGTTCTTCAGGAATGCTCAGTTCGAGTGGCGTTTCTTCGGTTATTTCCGTAAGTATTACCGGTTTTTCATTCATCGCGAACCTCTATTTTTCGGACAGGATTTCGACGATCAAGGAGCTTGGGTATGCAGATATGAAGTATGCCGTTCTTGCATGTAGCTGTGATCGAATTTGAATCAACGGCCTGGCCGAGTCCAAAGCGGCGTTTAAACCACCCGTAATTCCTTTCCGCGCAGTGGAAGGTAACCGGACCAGGAGTTGGCTCATCCTTTTTTACCCCTTCGATTGTGAGAAGGTCTTTTTCAATGGTCACTGATACTTTTTCAGTTTCGATGCCGGGAACTTCAATATCCACCATAACAAACTTTTCGTTTTCGTAAATATCTACCGCGGTGATGAAGGTATCCTTGCCGAAACCGCCTTCCGAGGTGACTATATCCTCTTCAGCGTAATTAAGATGGAATATATAATCCTTTTTAGGATCAAATCCGGTCTCGTTGTTATCGTCGTTTTGTGAACCCATATGCCACCTTCACTACCACTATATCAAAAATGAGCAGTTCTACATATTCAGGTTCTTTAGGTAGTTTTTGAAATCGCTCCCAAGGTCATCGCGGCGAAGGGCAAACTCAACAGTCGCTTTCAGAAATCCCAGTTTGTTTCCCGCGTCATATCGGAGACCGGTGAAGCGGTATCCGCTCATCTCCTCGTTTTTGCAAAGCATATTCAAGCCGGCGGTAAGCTGTATCTCCCCTGAGCCGTCCGCCTGAACCCCTTCAAGAAGCTCGAATATATCAGGTGTAAGGATATATCTACCTATGACAGCCAGATCGGAAGGGGCTTTTTCGGTTTCAGGTTTTTCCACAAGCCCTTTGATCCTGGATTTGCGCCCCGTTTCGGAAACGATATCGGCCACTCCATATTTTGAGATATCTTCCTTTGGAATTCTTTCAAGCGCTACTACAGAGGCGCCGGTCTCATGGTGCACGGTCAACAGCTGTTTAAGCGCTGGCTCGGTTTCTGAATATATTATGTCGTCTCCGAGAAGGACAGCAAAAGGTTCATCCTTTATCAGGTCCTTTGCGCGCAGTATCGCGTGTCCTAGGCCGAGCGGCTCTTTCTGGCGAATGTACCAGAAGTCGCACATGTTGGAGATGTTTCTGATCATCTCCAGCTCTTCATGCTTGTTTTTCTGCTGAAGCAACAGCTCAAGCTCTATTGCGTTATCGAAATGATCCTCGATGGCGTTCTTTCCGCGCCCTGTGATCATTATTATCTCTTCGATTCCTGATTCAATTGCCTCTTCAACGACATATTGGATCATCGGTTTATCAACTATCGGAAGCATCTCCTTTGGGGATGCTTTTGTGGCAGGGAGGAACCTGGTTCCCATTCCCGCAACAGGGAGGACGGCCTTTCTTACTTTAGCCATGATTCGATTTCCATATGAATAGGTTAACTCCACTCTCTTTTAATGGTTTCTAATGCTGTTTTGTCGGTATGGTTCAGCTCATAATATCGTGCATTAACGGAAAAGACAAAGACAGCTTCTTGAATGGCGGCGCGATATCCCTTTCGGCCTCTCAGGAAATTACCGCGAAGGAAGTATGACTTGAAAAAGCTGAGAAGAGGGGAGAAAAGAAGATCTACAGCTTTGCTATTATTAGTGGAAAGAGTTGAAGCTTTTTTCTCGATCTTGTTTTCCAAATCGTTCCAAAACCCGTCATCTTCCCTGTTTTGGCCCATTAACTATGTGTTAATCCCTTTTACAATGTCTGCTTCTTTTAACCAGGGACCAGCTAAACGCGAGAAAAACAAGCCATGATGCCACCAGTCCGTATTTCCTTCTGGAAAGTTCATGGGTTCTGGCATCAACTTCTTCCATGACTTCCTTCGTGAGGTTTTCCGCTGAATTTGCTTTTTCGTTTAGCGGGTCTACATCCATGGAATGAGAAGCTACAACCATCTCCTTTAGCATGCTGTTTACTTTTTTCATTTTATTGGTGAGGTGCGATGTTTCAAAACCGCTGCCGCTCCATTCATTTATTCTCTTAACAGCATCGTTCCCTTTATTCAGATTGTCTTCGGTATCCTTTAGCAGTTTGTGCAATGCTGTTCCCGTTTCCATCTGCAGGGAGTTTTTAGCGTGACAGGTGACACAGTTGCCTTTCCCCTCATCCACAAATTTGGCAATAGTCGGTTTCATTACGTCATGATTCGAATGGCAATCTATACAGGTAGGGACTCCATTCTGCTGGGCGGCATCCCAGTGGAGACTCATTTTGTAGGTCTCTTCCTGCGAAATATGGCAGTTCATGCAAACGAGTTTCACGGACATTTCCTGCGGTTTTCTGATCCTGTGGTTTGAATGGCAGTCGGTACATGATGGTACACCCATGTCGCCTTCAAAGTAACGCATACCGTGTGTGCTGACCTTATACAGGTCGTATTGGTTTATGGGGAGTTTGCTGTCGGCCATCTGGGATGCATTTGAATGGCAGGAAGCGCAGGTTCTAACGATGTTCTTTCGGTTAACAGCTGATTCCGGATCCGCTACCCGCTTTATGGCGTGCGTCCCTCCATGACAGTTCATACAAGTCGGTACATTCTCATTTCCAGCGGCAAGTTTTTCACCATGCACACTGTCTGAGTACTTTTCGAATTGGTCGTATGGGAGATTGTACGGGCGCATTTTCAAGGGGTCGGAATGGCATTTCGAGCAGAACTTCGGAATGTCCTTTATCTCCGGCTTGCCGACAAAACCCTTGGCAGGTTCCATCGCCTCGCCAAAGTCGGTAGGATCACCACCATGGCAGTCCTGGCACTCAACGCCCCCTTCAGCGTGAACCGAAAGCTTCCAATCGTCCACGACCTGCTTAAGTACATCTTCCATTTCAAGATGACAACTTATGCAGACGTTCTCACTTTCAGCCTCTTCCGCATATGCAGGGAGGCTGAACGAGAGGAGGGCAAAGGACAGAAACGAAGAAACGATCATCGGGAAGCACCCAAATCGCAAAAGGCTTTTCGGTTTGCCCACTTCAGTTTCCATCCTTATATATTACAACAGTGGATGTTCAGACATAGCCTTTATTCTGGCAAATCTCCTGTCTACCTCATCCCGGAACCTGTCCACGATATGTTTGTTCTCCGGTTTAAGAAGATGCTTGGTTTTGCCCATCATTTTCAGCCATTCGATTACATCTACTTTTTTACCTTTCGCTTCAGGATCGTAGTTCAGCGTAGTAACTCCATGCTCAACTTCGTACAAGGGGAAGAAGTTGCTGTTTACGGCCGCTTCGCCAACCGGCATCCCCTGGTCATCCTCATGCTTCCAGTTAAGGGGGCAAACAGAGAAGAATTTGCCGAATACGAGCCCCTCGTTCCTGGCGTACCACTGTGCCTTTGCCGCTTTGGTCATAAGGTCCTTGTAGTTGGCGTCCGTCGCGGTGAAGACATACGGAATATGGCACGAAGCAAAGAGCTGGGCCGAATCCTTGTGGTTGAACGTCTTTCCGGTCTGGTGTGACCCCACGTTCGAGGTGGAGGTGGCATGACCAAGAGGGGTTGTATATGACAGCTGATGCCCTGTATTCATGTAACCCTGGTTATCGTACTCAAGGATGATCATCTTATGATTTCTGAAAGCTGTTCCAAGTGCCGGTCCAAGACCGATATCAAGGCCGCCGTCACCTGTTACCATTATGAACGTTATCTCTTCATCACTTGGGATCTCGCCCCTTCTTTTTCGCTCGGCGAACATCTCTACCACGCCTGAAAGTGTTGCGGCGCCGTTCTGGAAGAGGTTATGGATATATGTAATGTTGAAGGCTGTATTCGGGTAGCCGGTGGTCACGACCATTCCGCAGCCGGTGTGCCAAAGCATCACCACATGCCCCTCGATCCCTTTGAGGAAAGTGCCGATATTTGTGAATATCCCGCAACCTGGGCATGCGCCGTGACCCGGGGCTATCCTTTGAGGCATCTTCGTAAGGTCTTTCGGTTTTACCCCTTTTACGACCACTTTACCGGTTGCTTCATCTTTCGTGGCAGAGATAACCCCCGGTGAGCTTGCTTCTTTTTTAATAGCGTCGTTCTTGGTTAGGATGGAGTAGCTGACATCCCCCGGTTCGGCACCGATATAGTCGTACGCGATTTCCACTTTCCCTTTTGCGGCGGTATCGAGCGCGAGATTGAACATCTCAATCGCGTCGTGATCGTAGTAATCCTTTCCTCCGAGTCCATAGATCCGGCTCAATACAAGCGTCTTGTTGTTCGGGTCGTCCTTTAAGGCCGATTTGGCGTCGATAGTCATCGCTCCACCCTGGGCGCCGTATACGTCGGCCCGGTCAGCTACAAGAAGAGCTTTTACATTCTTGCAGGCTTTCCTTAATTCTTCGCCTGGGAAGGGGCGGATAACCGTGGGATATACCACGCCGACCTTTTTTCCTTCAGCTCGGAGCTTATCGCAGACGCTCATTGCCGTGTCTGCCGCCGAATTGAGTATCATTACTGCCGCTTCGGCGTCTTCCATCCTGTAGGTTTCGAGCATATTGTACTTTCTGCCCGAAAGCTTCTCCCACTCGGCAAACACATCCCTGAACACGGCCCTGGATGCTTCCATGGCAAGGGAGAGCTGTTTTTTATTGTTTATCTGATCGGGGTCGTTCATGTACGGGCCGAATGTGACCGGGTTTGCCGGATCGACAGAAGAGTATTCATACTGGAACGGCCCAACGAAATCCTGTATGGTTTTTGCGTCCTCGAAGCGGCTTATTCTCCGCTTCTGGTGGCTTGTGAAGAATCCGTCATCGGCAACGATTACCGGAAGCCTTACATCCTTATGCTCGCCTACCTTTGTGGCAATAGCGACAAAATCGTAGGTAGCCTGCGGATCCTTGGCGCATAAAATGAGCCAACCAAGATTCAGCGTGGAGTACAGGTCGCTGTGGTCGCCGCGGATATCAAGCGGACCGGATACTGAACGGCACACAAGGTTTAGCACCATCGGCATTCTGGTTCCCGACTGTACAGGCATCTGTTCGATGGAGAAGAGAAGACCGTTTGCGGATGTCGCGTTGAAAACGCGTCCACCGGCTGTCGATGCGCCGTAGCAGATACCAGCGGCGCCATGCTCACCATCGCCCGGTATTAGTACCGTTTCATGTTTGCCGGAGGCCTTCATTTCGTCGAGGAATTCGGCAACTTCAGTAGAAGGGGTGATAGGGTAGTATCCCATCACATGGAAGTTGACCTGTGACGCGGCGAGAGCCGACATTTCGTTACCGCTCAGGAAATCCGTTACCTGTTTGGCGGACCCTTTGGAAGTTCCTTTTGAGTTTGCTGTTACCTTGCTCATTCTATCTCCTTTAGGTCTTTCACGAAGCCCTTTTCGATGACCGCCGGATTTACCGACGCTTCAACATGCTCGGTGAGGGCGTCAAATTTACATATTCTTACGCAACGAAGGCAACCTTTGCAGTAGCGGTAGTTGATCCTTTGAAGCACTTGCTCTATTTTACCTTTTTTGTTTGCCCCTTCCTTCCATTCAAAGCTGTAATCGGGGCATGTGATGTCGCATTCGCCGCAGTTTGTGCATTTCTCGACATTTAATACTGGAATCATGCCGGAGCGGCTGGCGGTAAGATCCTTGAACATCGATGTCCCTGCCGCAGGGATGACGCCGCCGATAGGCTGGTTGAGATAGCCGAGTTTCTGCCCGTGCGGGGAGAACGGCTGTAGCGGATATTTCCCGTCCGATGCGAATTTCTTGGAGCTATATTCACTCGCTCCTCTGTCAAACGTCTTTATGTTCGGTTCTATCAGGAACGCGTACTTCTTTCCAAGCGCGGTCTTTATGGAATCCTTTACAGCGTCCTGTGAGATGAAACCGCTTACGGCCGCCATCGTGCCAAGGAGCGCGGTGTTTACGCGGGTCTTCTCTTCAAGCGCGATTTTCATGGCGTCAATGACCACCAGCGTGCCGCAAGGGAGTTTGATGTAATCCCTCGCTTCTTCCGCGTTCATGCTTGTATTGAGGATTACTATGCTCTCCTCGTTTACGCCGGTAAGCATCCCTTCATTCTGGGCAATCGCCTCCAAAAAGATGACCAGCATGTGCGGCTCGGTTACGGGGGCGTTCACCCTTACATTGTGGTCGGCGGCGCAAAACCTGACAAACGAACCGACAGGAGAGCCTTTCTTCTCGGAACCGTAACTCGAAAAGTTTGAGCCGTTAAAGCCCATGTTAAGAATCCCGGCTTCGGCAAGTATCTTTCCGGCGAGATTGGCGCCGAAACCCCCGATGCTTGCCATTCGGATTTCGTAAAATCCCAGATCATTCGTTATAGGTAATTTTTGCATTCCTACTCCTTCAGCTACCCCAAATAAATATTTTCAAAAGCTAAAGTCTCCTATATTTTCTGTCTGCCTTCAAGTGATTTAAGCAGAGTAATTTCGTCAACATACTCGATATCCCCCCCAACAGGTATCCCGCGGGCTATTCTGGTCACCTCTACGGCCAATTTTTTCAGTACATTCGAGAGATAAAGGGCCGTCGCTTCTCCGTCCATGGTCGGGTTTGTGGCCACAATAACCTCCTTAACCTTATTTTTTTCAATTCGTTGCATAAGTTTGTCAATTTTCAGCGACTCCGGCCCCATTCCATCCAGCGGGGAGATGGTCCCCATCAGCACATGATAGAGCCCCTTGAATTTCCCCATCCTCTCAAAGATCGCAATATCGAGAGGTTGTTCCACTACGCATATTATTGAGCGATCCCGTTCCCCGGAAACGCATATCGAACATGGGTCGGTCTCGGTGATACCTCCGCACTCGCCGCAAAGTATCACCTTCTCGTCCAGGTCCCTTAGCGCGTTTCCAAGCGTCGTCGCCTGCCTGTTTTCCGATTTCAGAAGCGCATACACCAGCCGTTCTGCCGTTTTCTTGCCGATACCGGGGAGCTTCTGCAGTTCCTCGGTCAGCGTAGCTACCGTAATGGAGGATTCCATACCTTTAAAACAGGCCGGGTAGCGATATTCCCGCTTCTTTCATTGCGCGTTGCCCAACCTCTTTTTGAACCTCGCCGGCCTTATCCAGGGCGTCGTTCACGGTCTTCAATAATGCTTCCTGCAGTTTGCCGCCGTCCGTCAGGCAGCCGGGATCAATGGATATAGAGACGATCTCCTTGTCGCAGGTTGCAACAACCTTTATCAAGCCGTCTTCCGATACAGCATCGACCTTTCTCTCCTTCAGCTCGTCGCGGAATTCGGTCACTTTCGACTTTATATTCTGCGCTTTCTGAAGCAGATCACCCAACAGTCTTGACATAACTTTTCTCCATAGGTTCCAGGTTACTCTTCAAATTCAGGCCTCCCCTCGAAGATATCTATCGCCTTTGCGATGAGAGGGTCCTTCAATATCTCCAGTTTCGCGGCGTTGTCTATGCCGTTACTCTTTTTTTTTTCAGATGCCACAGGCTCACCCGCCTGGAAACTGAGGGTCATTTTCCGGCCAGCATGTTTGTTTATTTCGGTTTCAATGAACTCCTTGTTCCTCTGGCACTGATTGGCGACATATTCATCCCCATGAGGGTAGAAAAGTGTCGCATTCTCACCATTAACAACCAGAGTAGTGTTCGCAAGCGCCGTTGCCAGAAAGCCGGAAGCGGAACCCTTTATAGAGTTCCAGTCCACCTCGCCCGGCGCACGGGGAGCGGCAGGCTTTTCGACCGCTTCAGTGATGTATGGCGAATCGTCGACTGGGGGAGTTGCGGTGACTCGCTTCTGCGCGGGGGGCTGATACCCGCCGGAGGGTTTTGCTTGATACGAGACAGCCGAGCGGGGAGCCTGCGCAGGCTGACCGGAAGTGACCCCTTCGCTCTTGAGGATTTTAAGTAGCTCGTCCACCGGAACCACGTCATCAAGACCGTTCATCTTTAATAGCGCCATCTCCAGCACGGAGAGGTCGTTGCTTGCCATCTTCCCCTGGTACTCCGCCTTCGTGAGGAGGTCGTAGAACTGCTGTAGTTTGGTCGGGGAGACGTTCTTCACCATCTCCTTCATTAACACTATCCGCTCCGGGGTCTCCTGGATGATGCTTTCCGGCTTAGGGATAAGTTTTACTATCGTAAGCTCGCGAACAGCCTCAAGCATTTCGCGCAGGATAACCGCCGTGTCGTATCCGGTATAGTAGAGGTCGTGAAGTTCAGCGAGAGTTTTCTCGGAATCCTTCACGAACAGCGAGTTTATTATCGACCAAATCCTGTCGCGCGATACCAGGCCGAGTACCATGCCGACCTCTTCCTCCCCAATCTCGCCGTCGCTGTATGAGACAAGCTGGTCCATTAGGGATTCGGCGTCCCTCATGCTCCCCTCGGCGCGTCGGCTTATCATCTTTAATGCGGTGTCGGTGACGGAGAGCTTCTCCTTGTCGGCGATCGCCTTCAGTTTTTCGGCTATCTGAAGTTCGGAAAGAGCGCGGAACTCGAAACATTGGCAACGGCTCAGTACCGTTTCGGGGATCTTTGTAAGCTCCGTGGTGGCGAATATGAAGAGGGTATGCGGAGGCGGCTCCTCGAGAGTTTTTAGGAAAGCGTTGAACGCCGGTTTCGAGAGCATATGCACCTCGTCAACGATGTATATCTTCATCCTGCATTTCGCCGGGGCGTACTGTAGCGCCTCGCGTATCTCTCTTATGTCGTCTACGCCGTTGTTGGAGGCGCCGTCTATCTCTATCACGTCGATGGATGAACCGCTTACTATCTCATTGCATATGGCGCACTCGCCGCACGGCGCGACGGTCGGCCCTTTCTCGCAGTTTATGGAGCGGGCGAGTATGCGGGCGAGCGAGGTTTTGCCGACCCCCCTTATGCCGGAGAAGATGTAGGCATTCGGGAAGCGGTTGAGCTTGATGGCGTTTTGAAGTGCGCGGACGATGTGCTGCTGTCCCGAAACGTCGGCGAAGGTGAGGGGTCTCCATTTCCTTGCGAAAACAAGGTAGTTGCCGGAAGATTTAGCGTTATCAGTTTCCATAAGCGGGACCATGCACCCCAATGCAAATATCGATTGTAGGAAAGAGCCTCCAACATTAAATTATGCCGGGCACCCTTACAGCGCCCCCGACACACCGCGTACCGCTGCTTCCTTCCGGATCTGACGGGGTTAACAGGGTCGAGTCGCGTAAGACCCGGCAAGGAGATTTTACCAAAGTGGCGGTGGATAGCAACCGCAATAATCGGGAGGAGTGGGTTTCACGCATTGCCCTGGTAGCGCAGACTTCAGTCTGCGTGAATTTCGGTATCGTAGCCTTCAGTCTGCGTATATTTCGGTAGCACAGACTTTAGTCTGAGTGTATTTCGGTAGCGTAGACTTCAGTCTGCGTTTGCCCCGCCTTCACCTTGTCATTCCCTCAAAGTTGGGTTTCAGAGGTTCTATGCTTTTGCGAAACTGGATCCCCGCATGCGCGAGGATGACAGTAATGCCTATCTGCTAATTCTTTCCCGTAATTTTCTTCTTCAGTGTTGCGTAATATTTTTTTGCGAAGGCGAGCTCCTCTTCCTTCGAAGCGAAGACGTTCTTCAGATTTTCGATCCTCAGCGTGTCCAGAACCTTCCCTAGAAGAGGGCCGGGCTCCATTCCGGCTTTTATCAAATCGTTGCCGCTTAGCATCGGCTTTATGTTCCTTATGGTCGTCATGAATTCGGCGACCATCCGTTTCCGGTTTCTCCCTTTCACCGCCGCCATTATGAGTATCAATGTTTCCGGCTCCAGGCCGACTAGCGCCTGATATACCTCCACCGGTTTGTTAAGCGAGAGGGTATTGAACTCCTTCATCTGTTCCCACCCCTTGCACTTCTGCTCGACGTAATGTTTCGTAGGATGATTTTCAAATCCGAGACGCCTGAAAAACTCTGCCGTCGCCGTTCGCGTGAGATTCGCCGAAAGGGAGTAGAGGTATACGAGCCATTTCCGCAATTTCTCCTCCTCGAAGGTGAGGTCGTGCCAGGCGATCGCCTCCTTTGCATGTTCGACGAGGGAGTGGGTTGCGTGGTCGTACTTTATATTTGGTTGCAGGAAGCGCCATAGACCGAGATCCGCTATCCGTTTGGTCGCCCGCTCGACATGCTCCTCCTTGAAGATGTTCTGCAGTTCCCCCATCAGCCGGCTCCCTGAGACCTTGTTGAGGAGTTCCTTCTTGGCGGCAAGTTTCAGCAGATTTTCGGTCTGCGATCCGAGCGCAAAATGGAACCGCTCCGAGAAGCGGATCGCGCGGAAGATCCTTGTCGGGTCCTCAACGAAACTGAGGTTGTGAAGGACGCGCAACATTCCGTCGTTCAGGTCCTGCTGTCCGCCGAAGAAATCTATCAGCCTGTTCTTGTCCTTTCCGTTCAGCTTTATCGCCAGCGCGTTGATGGTAAAATCGCGCCGGAAGAGGTCGTTCTTTATCGAGCTCATCTCGACTATCGGGAGGGCGGCAGGCTCCGGATAATATTCGGTTCGGGCGGTTGCGACATCTATCTTCTTCCCCATGCTGAGAAGCATGACCGCTGTCTTGAACTTCTTGTGCGTCTTTATCCTTCCGCCATGTATTTCCACGAACCGCTCGGCGAACTCAATTCCGTCACCCTCTATGACAATATCGAGGTCGAGGTTCTTTCGCCTCATAAGGAGGTCGCGCACGAATCCGCCGACGGCGTAGGCTGTAAATCCGAGTTCCGAGGCGGCATCGCCAACCGCTTCGAGAAGTTTGTGAATCTCATCCGGGAGGCGCTCCTTCATCAGCCCCGTGAGGGAACGGGCAACGTACCGCTGTACCTTCCGTTCGGGGTGCAGCATTGTGGAGGGTGATTTCATAAAGTCGGAATAGATGGCACGCATTACGTCCAGACGTCCGACGATGCCGAGGAGCTTTCCACTGTCGTCGACTACAGGGACGATCTTCTGCCTCTGGCGGATGACTATATCCTTCACATTCTCGTACGAAGCGTTAAGAGGAATGGTGGCAAACTCGGTCTGCATGTAATCCCGGACTTCCGATTTACCCAGATTATGGGAGAGCGCTTTTTCGACCAACTGGCGCGTGATGATGCCGACTGGTTTTCCGCTCTTTAGCACCGGCATTGAATTTATATTCTGCCGGGTGAGGAGGATCTCCACATTTTCGAGGCTCTCCTTTTCACCAGCGGAGACGACAGGGGCGACCATCATCTGTTCCGCGGAAGGGGCCGGGGGGATGATCTTTTCAAGAGTATTGATGAGGGTGTCCTGCGCCTCCTTCATGAGCATATTTCGGATGGTGGCCGATGCGGCGTTTGTGTGACCCCCACCGCCGAATTTTGCCGCGACCTGTGAAGCGTCGAGTGCGGCTATATTACTGCGACCGATAAGGTGTAGCCGAGCTTCCATTTCGACTATCACAAAGAGCGCGGAGATGTTCTCCATCTCCTTCAGGGTGTGGATAACTGCCGCCAGGTCACCAACATATCTGTCCGCTTTTGCGAATGCAACGACGACTTCCACTCCATTAATGACATGATATTCGAGACGGTTCAATAGTTCATGGAGCATGGAGATCTGCTCCGCGCTGAGGGTTCTTTGCAGGAATTCGGTTATCACCGGGAGTGTAGCCCCCAGGCCGAGGAGGTATTCGGCGGCGCGGAAATCCTCCGGGGTAGTTGAGGTGAAGGTTAGGTATCCCGTATCTTCATATATTCCTAGCATCATAAGGGTCGCCTCTTCGGGGGAGAGGGGTATCCCTTTCTCGCGTACTATTTCGAGCATCAAGGTTGTGTTCGCCCCTCTCTGTTCGATGCGTCCAACTTTAAAAGTGATATCCCCGGAATCCTTCGGGTGGTGGTCGTACACCTCGACCTTGATGTTGGGATCGTCGCAGAGTTTTCCGAACGGGCCGAGCCGCTCCTTGGAGGTGGTGTCGACTATAACCAGTTTGGTCACTTTTGAAAGGTCGAAATTCTTGAGGCGGCGGATCGGGAGATGGTGGTCGCTCCTTTCAAGGTAGGTTCGGACGTTCTTCTCCTGGGAGCCGGGGAAGATTATGATCGCGTCCGGGTATAGCTTGCATGCAACCATCATGGAGGCGAGGCAATCGAAATCGGCGTTTACATGTGTGGTGATGACAATCATTACCTAACTCTAACAGGAGGTGTAAGATTTTTAAATGGCATCGTTATTTTCCTCTATGGGGCTGAAATGCCACAAATGAAGCAATGAGGTAAATTAAGGCTCCTATCAGGAGGACATTGGAGAATCCAACCAGGTATGCGAGGAGCGGGGCGGACGATGCGCCAAGTACCGAAGCGAACCCGTTAGCGGCCATCCCCCAAGGTATGATGTAATCCGAGATCGATCCGGCAACTCTCAGACCGAGCGGGTATGGAAATCCCAAAATGAAACCGGTTACAGCAACCATCAAGATGAAGAGCAGGTTCATCAGAGTGAAATTCATGTTCTGCATGTTTGCAAAAACCGATTTGAACAAAAAGCAGTCGATTATCAGTATTATTGCAATGGAAACCGTTATTTTTTGATGAAATTGCACCTTTTTTGAAAAATAGCCTCCGATAGCTGACGAGAAGAGCATAACAGGGACAACAAACGCAAAAGATTTCACAGGCCCCCCCAGAAATAGAACTCCTTTTTGGATGAAAACCATCTCAACAAGCATATATCCGGCGCCGAGGGAGAAAAAGTAGGTTATCCAGTTTTTTGGCAGAGGTTCGGCAGTTTTTCGAATGAGTGGAAGGAGAAGAAGGAAAAGCGAAAATAGTCCTGTCTGGGCGATGATCAAAATATCCATCCCTCCACCGGTAAGGATCGGGAGCCACCTCCCGTCGAAGGCTTTTACCGTTTCTGGGATACGCGAAAATTTGAGGAAATTTTCAAAGAATGGGGCGTCGTCAGTTGGCGGGTCGGTATTGAAAAGCGTCTCTTTTCCGTTTTTCAAATCCTGTATGGCCATAAAGTAGATCGGCTCTCTGAATTCAACATTTCGGTTTGTATCATTTTCGGAGATACCCGGGAAGTAGACAGGATCGAGAAACAGACCATCGGCAATCTCTCTCAGCCTCGAGATCTGTTCTTTTGTAAAGGTTGAGTTTTGGTAGATGAGGGTGAAGGTCCCCCATGATCGGAAGGCGACAACCTTGTTCCATCCGTCAGATGATGCGCTGACAAAAAGTTGTACAAGTGTATTTTCAACCCTTGGCGGTGGAAGTAGCGGAACGGCCACCGTCAAAATTCCGTCAGCAGTGAGGTGGTCTATTGATGACCTTACTACCTCCTTTGTGGATAAATAGTCCTCAGATAGGGTACCTGTACCTGTTCCGGCACCTGTGAAAGGCCTTGAAAAGGATATCAAATCATAATGAATAGCCTCTGAGAGATACTTTCGGAGTCCGGAAATTTCAATTTTGTAGACGAATTCCCTTGAAAAGAGCATGCTGTTGGCTATGAGGCGGTTTTCCTCCAGCATGTGGATAACTTCGCACCCGATATCCCTTGAAATGTCATATTCTGTGGTACCCGATGCCCCGACTATCAATACTGAGTTAGGTTTTCGATATAGGTAGGGCAAAAGGAGCGGAAGGGGCAAATCTGAACCCTTACTATTTTCATACAGGGGGGCGTAGAGGCTTCCATTAAAGAATACACCTCTCATAGGTGGAACCGGTTTGGAAAAAGAGGGATTCAATCCTGGGGCATGGCGGAGGTAGGGTGATCTGACGATATCCACTCTCCCTTCGGGACCTCGAAACGAGGCCAGGATTTCGGTGTTGGGGTATTTCTGGAAATGGGAGATATCCTTGTAGTTGGAGATCGGGAGTTCCAGAGTGTCGATCTTCATAGCTGAAAAAGTGAGAACCATTATTGAAATGGCGATATTTCTAAAAAGTTCATCCCTTTTCCCAACCAGATTTGCCCCGAAAAGCGCAAGAGCTGTGGAGGTCATTGGGGGGAATCCGATATGGCGTGATAGCGCTAAAAAGAGAATCGAGCCAAAACCGGCTCCAGCCATATCGGTAAAATAGATATTGCCCGACTCGGAGAAGTTCTCCTTCATCGTTTTTACTACAAAAAATGATGATAATAAAAATGGGATGGCTAGAATTGGGTAGTATGTTGATAGTTTGAGAATTTGCCATAGATCCCAATCAAGCTGAACAGGGTCGAATTCAACCCATCGTATGGTCATTAGTGAGAGCGGATATGAAACCGAGAGTAGAAAAGCTGTCGTTTTCAGACTGAACCTTTGCGAAAAATTTGGAAAAACACGAATTACCACCCCAGAAGCGCCGATACCGAGCATCGCTGTCGAGACTACGATGGAGGCGAAATGGTGGTCAAAAGAGATGACGAATTGCGAAGTCAGGTATATTTCAAAGAGGAGAGCCGAAGAAGTAACGAAAAATACCGAGCTAAAGTTTCTCCCGTTCAATCCAGCATCCTACCGGTCATCGGAACGAAATTTACGGAAGCGATATTTTTCATCCTTATATCGTCACCCTCTTTGGTAACTAGTACCAGCGTTTGGAACAGCCAATTGGTATTCAGAGGCAAAACCAGCTTTCCGCCGTCTTTCAGTTGGGCTATAAGGGGGGGAGGTATATGGTTTACCGCCGCGGTTATGATCACAGCATCAAAAGGGGCTTTCTTCTCCAGCCCGAAATAGCCGTCCCCGAATATCGGATGTACATTGGTATAGCCCAGCTTTTCCAGGAGCGGAGCGGTCCTGTTAAAAAGGACTTTTTTAATCTCTATTGTATAGACCTCCTTGCAGAGTGGGGAGAGGACAGCCGCCTGATATCCGGAGCCTGTACCGATTTCCAGGATTTTTTCGGTCCCCTTTAGCTCCAAAAGCTCGGTCATTAAAGCGACAATATATGGCTGGGAGATAGTTTGCCCTTCTCCAATCGGCAGGGGATGATCTCCATAAGCCCTTTTATTTTGCAAAGGTACAAAGAGATGCCGGGGTGTTTCCCGTAATGATTTAATGACACGGGGATCTTTTATCCCCCTGGCTATTATCTGGCTGTCGACCATCAAATTTCTTTCCATGGCAAAGTCACCTGCATAAGTCGAAAAAGGTAAAAATGAGGCGAATAAAAACGGAAAAATCCCGATTCGCATTAAAACGCTTCTCAAACTCTCCAAACTCATGGTTATTTCCAAAGTTTCAGAAATGGAAAAAACATCCATGTAGTTTTCATATACTCTTCATATTCCTTTCCAAATTTCTCCAAATTTTCGATTTCCTCAATTCTGGCGGTGGCAATAAGGGATATTGTTGCGATGAGAAAAAGGGGGGTAGCGACAAGGGAGGTATCTTTTAGAAATGCTCCAATTGTGAGGAGGAGCAAGGAGCTGTATAGGGGGTGACGGATATACCTGTATAGGCCGACTGTAACAAGTCTGGTGGTGTCCTCGATATGGTTTTGCGGTTTCCCGACCACCTTTAGCAGTCTGAATCCCTCAATGACGAAGAGGAGAGAGAGGGTCAGTATCAGCCAAGAGGCTATTTGCCCATAACCAAAAGGGTCAATAAACCAGAATTCGGAGTTAAGGAGAACCAGCAGGAGGATAGACTCAAAGGCGAAAAATCTGTAAAAGCCGTGGGATCTGGTATTGCAGAGGTAGGGCCAGGAGAAGACTATTATCCCGGCAGATGCCAGAACAAAAACAGATACTCTAATCATTTCAACCTCCGGCAACATTTACCAACGTTGAAAAGGATCTGTCTCAAATCCAGATGGAAGCTTTCTTCCACATTCATTATGTTACACCTGAAAATAACTGCCGTACAGGGGGAAAGCGTACTATATTAAGTTTCGTGAATATGATAATCTCAATTCTCAACACGACTTTTTCAAAGAAAGAGGTACATATTGACCAGGTTTAGGGACTACCCGATACTACACCCTTGGCATTCACTTGATGTAGGGGATGACGCTCCAAAAATCGTCAATGCCATTATCGAAATTCCGATGGGCTCAAAGGTAAAGTATGAGCTTGATAAAAGGAGCGGACTTATCAAGGTCGACCGCATCCTTTATGGAGCTGTATTTTATCCGGCAAATTACGGGTTCATTCCTCAGACATACTGTGAGGATAAGGATCCCCTTGATATTCTTGTTTTCTGCCAGGAACCTCTGTACCCAAGGTCCATCGTAGAAGCGAAAGTGATCGGATGTATGGGGATGGTGGATAACGGCGATGCCGATGACAAGATCATAGCGGTAATGAATGCCGACCCTGCCTTTATGGATTATAACGATATAAGCCAGCTTCCAGAGTATCAGATAAACGAATTGAGGAAGTTTTTCGAGGATTACAAGAAGCTCGAGAAGGGTAAAGATGTAGCGGTTGATGAATTTTCCGGCAGAGTGGACGCGCAAAATGTGGTAAGGAAGGCGATGGATTTCTATACTGTCCATGCGGATGAACTTCAGAAAAAGGATTCTACCTGAGTTAGGGAAATATCGGGAGATGGAATGAACATCAAAAAGATAGCGAAAAAGGTCGAAAGAGGGGAGAGGCTCACATTCGATGATGGCCTTTTCCTCATGGAGTCTCCCGACCTCTTGGCTATAGGCCAGCTTGCCGACATTATGCGCAAAAGGAAAAATGGCGACAATGCATACTACATTATCAACAAGCATATCAATCACACGAACATCTGTATAAACGAATGCCGATTCTGCGCCTTTCAGAGGAAGGAAGGGGAGGATGGCGGATACGCCTGGGCGATTGATGAAGTAATGAAGAAAGCGGGTGAAGATTTTTCCGAAGATATTTCCGAGTTCCATATAGTAGGCGGTCTTCACCCGGAATTACCGTATTCATATTACAGGGAGATAATCGCACGGCTTCACGAAAAATATCCGAACGTCCATCTACAGGCGTTTACCGCAGTTGAGATAGATTATTTTGCCGAAATATCCGGTAAAAACATTAAGGATGTGTTGATCGATCTGAAGGATGCCGGGCTAGGTTCACTTCCGGGGGGTGGAGCAGAAGTTTTTAACGACAAAGTACGGAAAAAGATATGTCCCAATAAGATTTCCGGCAAACGCTGGCTGGAGGTAATGGAGACAGCGCATAACGCTGGACTGCGATCAAATGCTACGCTCCTTTACGGCCATATTGAAAAACCGGAAGACCGGATAGATCATATGGTTCAGCTCCGCGAACTTCAGGATAGGACCGGCGGCTTCATGGCTTTTATTCCGCTAGCTTTTCATCCGAAAAACACCGAACTTGCCGAGAGACATTTCACTTCGGGCCAGCTTGATATTAGGATGCTGGCGGTATCGAGACTGATGCTGGATAATTTTGACCACATAAAGGCGTTCTGGATAATGATATCGCCAAAGATATCACAGCTGTCGCTGATATTCGGCGTAGACGATATCGACGGAACGGTTCTAGAGGAGAGGATCACCCACTCCGCCGGAGCGGAAACCGAGCAGGGTCTCACAGTATCAATGCTTGAGAATCTGATAACGTCTGCTGGGCGCGTACCGGTAAGACGGGATACGCTCTATAATGCTGTGGGCGGAAAGAGGGTTGAGGCCCTTATCCTCTGAACCAGATGAACAGCAAGAGGTTGAAATTCGGATGCCACGATTTCCTGAATTCAAAACCGCTTACCTACGCGATCACCGAAAAACTCATTCAGCCCTCATTTGAAACGGTTTTCGCACCCCCGTCAGCGCTTGCAGACATGCTGAAAAAAGGGGAGGTGGATTTTGCGTTGATACCAGCGGTCGAATATTTGAGGATACCCGGTTTGAAAATAGTTCCCGGCTTTTCTATTGCCTCTGCAGGGTGTGTCAAAACGGTGCTGATGTTTTCCGACAAGCTGGTCGAAGGGATACGTAAGATCGCCGTAGATTTCAGAAGCCGGACATCGGTTGCGCTTTTAAAAATACTTTTCAGGAAAAAATATGGGCGCGATATTGAAACTGTCGAAGTTACCGGCAGTTTCGAAGTTCCCCCTACAATGCTGTCGAATGCGGATGGCGCTTTACTGATAGGTGACGAGGCGTTTCAAGTGGATCTGGAACATTATCGCGTAATTGATTTGTCGGAAGAGTGGCACGGCCTTACAGGGAAGCCGTTCGTTTTTGCCATACTTTGCGTTCGGAACGGGATAAATATCGATGAAGCTGTCATGCAGCTTGCCGAAGCTAAAGCCATCGGCTTTGAAAATATCGTTTCAATCTGCGATGACGCATGTGACAAGATAGGCATATCGGATGAAGAGTGCCGGGATTATCTGCTACACAGGATAAAGTACGATCTTGACGATGAAGATATAGACGGGATGAAACTCTTTTTCAAATACGCTTCAGCCGAAGGTGCGGGAGAGGAAAAACAGGTTCTATTTTACGGGAAGTGAAAGACAGTAAAACTATTTGTGTTTCGTTTGTGAAATAAAAGGAGTTTATGCAAATTTCGAAATCACATTTTGCGAAAATACCTTCAAAACCGCGCTTGGTAAAAAAACTATTCCCAATCGCATGTTCATTTCTTTTATTCATTTATTTTCCACTAGGAATTGCGCATGCGGCTGAGTGGAGCATAAATGAACTGCATTATCAGCAAGGTGCGCTACAGGCACCCTCATTTACCGGCGGGAAAAAAGCCGATACCGATATCCTTACTTTTCAACATGCGAGCGGCTGGGCCTATGGGGATACCTTTTATTTCATAGATTACCTTCAGGACAATGTTAAGGACGGTTTCAACGATTCGGATGTATACGGCGAGTTGTATATAAATCTTAGCATGGGGAAGGTTTTAGGACAGGATGTGAGCGTGGGGCCAGTGCGTGATTTAGGGATAATATTCGGTTTAAACGCAGGCGCAGATGCCAATGTACGAAAGATGTTGCCAGGCATACGACTATCATGGGATATTCCAGGATTTGCTTTTCTAAATACGGACATTACAGCGTATATAGACCGCAACGGCGGAGTTTCATCGGGAGGCGCGCCGAAAGAGAGCGACAGCTTTATGGTGGATCTGAATTGGGCATATCCATTCATGTCGTTCGGTAGTAGTTTCAGCATTGAGGGGCACGTTGAATATATTGAGGCGCGAACAAACGAATTCAACGATAAGGCGGAGAGCTGGATATTGGGTCAGCCTCAGATAAGGTACGATCTGGGCGCGGACGTCAATGGAGTTCGTGACAAGCTGTTTGTCGGCATTGAGTGGCAGTACTGGATGAATAAGCTCGGTGACAGTGAAACCGACGAGAACATTGCCCAGGTTTTGATAATCTGGAGGTTATGATACAAATTTTCAATATATGGTAATATCTATCATGTTATTCGCTTTGACGTGTCGCTGGTTTCCATCATCAGATAGTTTTAAAAATGTTCCTGGCAATTTTGTATGTACGAAAAGAATTTAAATAGAGATCCAGGCCTCTTTACCGGCAGCCTAAATGGGAAGTTTATCCTTCTCACCCTTCTGATTTTCATATTGATCTCAACAATTTCATTTTTGGCATATGAGGTTGTCGTTGATAATGCGACGGAAGAGCTTGGGAAAATACTAGCCAGAAAACAGGTCGCTTTCGACAAATCACGCAGTCTCCAGCCGTTGTTAAGGGAAGTGGATCTGGCATCGCATCTGGTCCAGTCTCCCGCAGTTCGTGAATGGGCAAAAAATGAAAATGATCCTGATCTGAAGAGACGCGCGATTGACGAGCTGGAATCGTATCGAGAGATGTTCAGGGACAAAAGCTACTTCTTCGTAATAGATAAATCCGGCAACTACTATTACAACGACAAGGATGGAAGATACACGAAAAATGAATACAGATACACCCTGAGTCCGGATAACCCGAAAGATGGCTGGTATTATTTGACGGCGGCATCCGGCCCAGAGTGCAAACTGAATGTGGATCAGGACAGGAAACTTAAAGTGACAAAGGTCTGGATAAACTGCCCGGTAACTGAAGATGGAAAGACGCTAGGCATCATCGGAACAGGAATTAATCTATTTAATTTCATACAGCAGATAGTAGATATCAAGCAACCGGGTGTAAACAACATATTTGTTGATGAAAGCGGAGCCATTCAGGCGCATCGCAATCTTCAATACATAGATTTTCGGAGTCTTACAAAAAGCATCAATGAACGAAAGACTGTTTTTCAGATGCTTGATTCGCCAGATGAACAAAAGGAGTTCCGCGCGTTGCTGGATTCCCTGACTGGAGAGGATAAAGGGGTAGGAACGATGTTCGTAAATATCGACGGCAACCGCTATCTTGCCGGGGTCGCGTATCTGGAAAAAATGAGGTGGTACAACATTACCTTAATGGACCTGAGAGTTTTAATCGGGCCGGGCCGCTTTACATATTTTGCAGGGTTGATGGCTGGGGTTCTTGTCCTGACGCTATTGATAGTTACCACATTGCTTAAATATTTTATTCTTGATCGTCTTTACAGGCTGGAGCGTTCTGTGCGGCTTGTTACAAAAGGAAAATATACGCCAAGGGAGAGGGATATAGACCCAAAGAATGATGAGATAGGGCGGCTTTCAGAGAGCTTTCATGAAATGGCGCGCACCATTGGCGAATATACTAATAACCTGGAACACGTTGTAGAAGAGCGAACGAGAAATCTTTGGACCGAAATAAATGAAAGAAAAAAAGCTGAAGAAGAAATGAAGAAGGCGAAAGAAAAAGCGGAGGAGGCAACAAGACTTAAGGACAAGTTTGTTACCCTTGTTGCGCATGACCTTCGATCGCCTTTTGCGACGATCATCGGGTTATTGTCAGTTCTGAAAGATGACAATAAAAAAGTGCTGGATCCGGAACATGCTGGAATAATCAACCGCGCAACCGGCATCGGGGAAGGGATGATTAGAATGATCGACGAATTATTGAAGATAAGCCGATTGCAACTTGGCAAAATTACCCCTATTTTTGAATTTATCGACAGTTTTATGGCTGTTCAGCATTGCATCGCAAACTATATTCATATCGCCCAAAACAAGGAAATAGTCATCCATAACGAAGTGCCACCCGGAACACGGATATATGCTGATTCCAACATGTTTGTTGAAGTGATTCAAAATCTTCTTTCAAACGCGATCAAGTTTTCAAATAAAGGTGGCGAAATTACCTTTTTCGTGCCGTCTGGAAAGAAAAGTACGATAGCCATCAGGGATAACGGCGTAGGGATAGGCCAGAAAAATCTTCCGACTATTTTCAGTTATGAAGTGAAAACGAATACGGTCGGCACTGCGGGAGAAACAGGTAGCGGCTTTGGGCTCCCTTTCAGCCGCGAATTAATCGAAGCCCATGGTGGGAGCCTCACAGTGGAATCCGTAAAAGGAAAAGGTTCAGTATTTTTCGTGGAGTTGCCATATATGAAACCGAAGATTCTTCTGGCAAATGCCGACAGGAACGAGCGCATTAACCTGTGCAGACTGCTTGAAAAAATCGAGTCCGACTTCAGTGAAGCTGAAAACGGCAAGGATGCGTTGGAAATTATGCAGAAGGATCTGCACAATCTGGTAATCGCTGATATTGATATGCCGATTAAGGGAGGGTTTGAGCTTCTAGCTGGGATTCGAAGCAGTTCGGGCTCCGCGTCAGTGCCTGTGATTTTGCTTTCATCGGACGCTGATATCAATATCAGGGATAAGGCTTTCGAAATGGGCGCCAACGACTTCATCTCAAAACCTGTGGAACTTGAAGATCTGTTGTCGAGGGTCAAGAAGATACTAAACCATGCCGGGTAAGCGGAGTTCCCGGATAATTTTGTCTGACAAGTATCATCAGTTTGAAAATTTATAAATCCTGGGTCAGGCTTTTTCTCCAGTGACAAAAGAGTGGTAGGGGAGGTCGGAAAAACTTTCAATTTTGCCGAATCCCGCTTCCGAGAGCTGTTCCATTATCTCTTCTCCGGTTACTCGTATCTCAAGTGGTGGACCAGCGGGGGTCTCTTCCTTTTTCCAGTCGATGATCACCGCTTTCCCTCCAGATTTCAAAAGCCGTTTCACTTCCAAGAGATTTTTTATCGGATCATCGAATTCATGATGCAGATTCTGCATAAGAACCGCGTCCGCTATCACATCAGGAAGGGGTACGTCCACCTCTCCCATTAAAAGCGGCTTTACGTTTGAAACATTTTCCTTCTTGATCTCCTTGTCAAGCTCGGCAAGCATCTCCGTGCTTATGTCGCATGCCCAAACGGTGCCGTGGCTCATTTTCTTCGCGAACGGTATCGCCGCGTACCCGATGCCGGCTCCGATATCGATTACACAGTCGGGATTTACAAGCGCGAGCCGGTTCCAGATCACTTCGATGTTTTCCCTGGTTTCCCTCTCCGGATTGCGGAGCCGCTCAAGGCATTTTGGATTAAACTTCTTTTCATTGCCCACTTCAGTTCTCCATTATTCTGGAAAAGATTATTTTTCGTTCGCAGGATTATATCTTAAGAGTTTATGTATGTGCCTCTTTTGCCAGGCACGGGCAAGTTCAAAGTGGCTGAATCTGCTCTCTATCTTTTTAAAAAGGTGTGAATGGAGATTTTCACTTCCGTTCTCTCCCGTCAGATGTAGGTATTCATGCACCATTTCATGGTGAATAACGCTCTCCAGATAAAAGAGGGGTACAAGCTCTGTATCCAGTACAGGGTGTATCCGAATAAGGTTTTCCGAGGGGGAGAATGAGCCGAAAAGGATAGAGCGTTTTTTACCGAACACACGTCTTCCCCATGTGATGCGCCCATTAAGCTTTTCGTCAAAATACTTTTTATTCAGCTTGTTGTATATTTTTCGAAGGTCGTAGTTATCCCCACGGCTTGTCACTCTCGTTTTTCGGCTACCGGTTTTCCCATGCGCGGGTATGCTTTTTACAAAAGTATGAATGCTTTCTGGAACCTTGGCGCGGGGATGCAGCAGGTAGTAAACAAGATCGTCTCGAACATCTTCATCTGCCGTTTCAAAAGCGGAGTGGAGCCTTAATACCGGAATATCCTTCTTCTTGTTGAACGATACCATCGTACGGCGGTTGTCGGTCCATACTACCTCAAGCTTTTCGCCAAACACTCTCTTTAGATGTTTCTCAAAAGCCTTTCTCCAGAGGAGCACCTATTGTTTCCTCCTTTTCTTTTGGTATTTGTTTACCGCATTCACATGTTCCCTTAATGTATTGGAGAATACATGCTTCCCTTCAGCTTTTGTCGCCACGAAATAGATGTAGCTTACCTTTGAGGGAGTATAGGCGCTGGTTATCGCCTTTATGCCGGGATTCGCGATCGGGCCTGGTGGGAGGCCGGTATAGAGATAGGTGTTGTACGGGGAATCATACTGCAGATCCTTCTTTCGTATATTTCCGTCAAAATCCGGCAGACCGTATATGACGGTTGGATCCGCCTGGAGCTTCATATTCTTTTTTAAGCGGTTGTTGTAAACTGCGGATACGAGGTTGTATTCGTCATCGGAGGCGGTCTCCTTTTCTATGATGGATGCGAGGGTTATTATCTCCTCGAAAGATAGGTCGGAGTAGGGCTGGTATTTTTCCTTTATAGGTCCGATCTTTTCAAAGAAAGTAGTGATCATCTTTTCAATAATTCTCTCGGCAGTCACCCCTTTCCTGAACCGATAGGATTCAGGAAAGAGATACCCTTCTGCACTTTTCCCCTTTATCATGAACCTTGATAGTATTTCCCTGTTCTTCGCCGCTTCAATGATCGATTTTTCGTCACTGAAACCTGCCGACGCGATTACTTTCGCTGTTTCCGTGATGGTCAGCCCTTCAGGAACCGTGACAGGCCAAAGTTTTACCCTGCCGGATGAAAGCATGCTCACAATCTCAAAGATATTATTGGATGGATCGAGCTCATACTCCCCAGCCTGAAGGTCTCTCGATTTACCGGAGATCATCGACCAAAGAATAAATCCGTTTTCAGAACGTATTACCCCCGCTTTTTTCAGAATATAGGCGATGTTGTTGGTTCCGGTGCCGGGTTTTATCTCAATGCTTACGGATGAAGAGACGTCTTGCGCAGGAGCAACCATCACCCTTATGATCGCCAGGGGTGAGAGCAGCAAGAATAATAGAAGGAAACCGAGTTGCCACTTGATGGCGGGTGACAGGTTTCCATAAAATTCACGGAGGTCAAACTTCATTTTCGAAAAAAACTTCCAATAAAAGATTAATACGTTTCCACTTCTGTTAGAATTTATGCGATATTCTAACAGAATTATTTACATTGGAGGCAAGGAAGTAAATGGCGTGGGTTTTTGGAGCGGGGCTCGGCTTTCTCCTCGGCGGACCACTCGGAGCGATAGTGGGGGGCTCACTTCAACATTTCCTCTCAAAGGACGCACAGCGAAATTTCGAGCAGGGGAGGCCGGAAAACGACCTCGCGTTCTTCGTTACCTACCTGACGACTATAATGACGAAGATTTCGATGGCGGACGGCAGAGTTTCAAAAAGTGAAATAGAAATGATAAGGAGCTTTTTCATAAACGGGCTCGGTTTTTCCGGTATGGAAATAAGATATGTTGAAGGTTTAATAGCCGAAACCCAAAGATTGAATCCGGATATTGGAGTTGTTGCCCGTGATTTCAAAAAGAATGCTGGTCACGAGGATGTTCTGAGACTTCTTGATATCTGCTACCAGGTAGCAGCGGCTGATGGTACGATCAGCCTTCAGGAACAGCACGAACTTGGATTTCTTGCTGAAAGCCTCGGAATCAGCCGGGAAGAGCACGAAAGGATCAAATACAAATACAGTGGATATAAAGGGGAATCGCACCATTCAACAGGAGAAAAGGTACACCCGGAAAAAAACGATTACGCTGTTCTTGGTCTCACTTCGGATGCCTCAAATGAAGAGATAAAGAAAGCATACAAACAGATGGCATCTCAATATCACCCGGATAAGGTTGCGCACCTCGGAAAAGAGCTGGTGGAATTCGCAACAGTTAAATTCGGAGAGATCAACAAAGCTTACACCGCGTTGCGAAAAGCGAGAAATTTCTAAACCAAAGTCTGTTTACTATTTCATATCCTCAATGTTTGGGTCTCCTCTAATTGCTTTTCACCTCCGAGCATTGGGTCGAAAATGAACCACTTCTAAAAAAAAATAATCAGTTTTCTTCTTCAAAATATTGAATTTCAAGTATCAGCTGTGAATGATGTTGTAAATACAATAAGATACGTTTCCTTGTTCAAAATAAAATAACATAATAAAATAAAATTATTTTAAGAATTATGCTTGACATCTATGTCAGACTAAAGTAATCTATTCCAAAAATAAAGGGTGATCTTTAGTTATTCAGCGTTTGGTAAATACACCTTTTGAGGAGTTTGATTTGAGGAAGTTTTCAACTGGTTCTTGCCCTTCATCTGAGACAAATATAGAAGTTAGCCTGTTTGTCATATTTGCATTTTTTCTTCTACTCGGCTTCAGCATTGAGAAGGCAGAGGCGGTTCCGTCGTTTGCAAAAAAATATTCGGCCCCATGTACGCTCTGTCACTCAACTTGGCCAAGGCTTAACAAGATCGGCTATCAATTCAAGATAAACGGCTATCAGCTCCCAGATGGACGTGATGGGAGCGACTTTGGGAAAGTATCACCTGATTGGAATCTTCATCTTGACTCAGGGGACGCAAATCCGCCGGTAAGCCTTAGGTTGAAAGGGGGGTACCAGCTCCAGAGCCCACTTTCAGACCTTGAAGGGAGGCAGTCAACACGGTTTGCCTGTTGTACCGAGCCGAACAGCCTTAATCTCTACGCGGCCGGCAGTGCCGCAAAGGATGTTGCATATTTCATCTCCTATCCATTGGGAGGCAAGGAGATGGAGCAGGGGTACATCCGCCTTGTAAATATGCTTGGTCAAGGGGGTATGGCACTCGATATCGGCGTGATAAGAACCGCCGACTACGATATTGTACCTCAGACCAGAGAATGGTTTGGAGAGCCAAACCTCGCTTATAACGGGAACGAGAGTTTTCGCGGTTTTGCGCACGGTCTGCACGCTGGTGCGTCGGATACCGGGATAAGGATCTATGGAAATCCGGGGTACCATCTATTCACTTACGATCTGGTATATGTGACCGGCGTAAAGACGATAGGGGGAACCTACAGAGGGCATGGTGAAGGGGTAGGGGCAACAGGCCGAATAGACTGGGACAATTTTGGGCTTTCTATCAAATATTGGCAGGTTAAATCCGGAGCGACAACATTCACGAGAGTAGATACCGGTGGTGTCGGGACATTCCTGTATAACTTTAATGAAGATGGAGAATTTAAACCTAATCGTCTCTATCCAAATGAAACTACCGTAGACATCATACTGAATATGAAATACGAGACCGAAAGATGGCGGGTAGAGTTCGTATTCGATAAAAACAGCTTTAGAACTGATGAGAGAAAAGATCCGACAGGCATGCATACCTATGTAAGGGGTGTGAACGACAGAACAGGGCTAAGCGTCGCATGGGTATACAGGGTCAGCAGTTCAATAGCCATTGGCGCCAGGTATGCGCAGTCGACAACGAAGGATTTTTCAGAAATGTATGACGATCTCTACCATGAAATACCTGAAGCGAATGCCGCGAAGGCAGATTTCAAGATTGATTTCATGCCGGCTCAAAATGTGAAATTTGCTTTACAGGCAACTATGGATACATCAGACGCTGATTCCAGGAAGACCATCATGAATGGGGTCCTTTCTGAATATGATCAGCAAAACAAACTGCTCCTTCTATGGGATTTGGCTATCTAACTCCTCCTCCTCTCAAATAGCCGATCCTGTCTTAGGGCCCCGGGGTCGACACACCCCCGGGGCCTCCTCCTTCTCATTGATAAATAAGGAGTTAGTTCTGTATGCTTTGTCCCAGTGAATTAGAATATAGATTAAAGTCAGATAGCAGAATCTTTGAATAGCAGTTAAAAATAAATTGACTTCGAGGTACAAGAAGTAGGATAATCTGAAAAGGTATAAATAGACACAGATGTAGCATAATATGGTTGATGTATTATTTCGTTGCATATGTGAAAGGTGATATGGGGCGCAATTCCGAGTCGTTTGGAAAGTGCCAAAAGAATTGGTACAATATAATTGAAGTAGGAAAGCAGTTTTACGTAATTTCAAAGGTATCGTGGAAGGACGTCTTCTTGAAAAACTTTTATAGTGGGGTTGGGAAAATGATAAACGTGAGTAAGCTTGGGGTCGCGGTTCTCATATCTATTTTCACACTAGTTGCCATTCCGAAAGAGGCACATTCTGCCAAGGTAATGAGCAAGGGTGAATACATAGATCTGCTCGTTCAAAAGGATCTTAAATCTTCTCATCAAAATGAATTTATTCCTCAAAATGCATCGAAGATGAAGAAGGACGATTTATACAAATCCGTTCTTGCATCAATGGCGAAAAAAGGGGTTAAACCTTTTTCATCAGATGATCTCAAATCCCCACTTACAAAAGTTGAGATGGTCGATTTCACATATGCCTTCCTTACAGGTGATGCTGGCGGAAACTTCATAGAGAGAAAATACTTCCTAAAAGAAAAAGGTGTCGTCGACCCCAACGACATCGGCATGGTAAAGAGTTATGAAGGCGATGTAACTTTCACCCGCTTCGAGACCAAAAAGACTTTTGGGATAAACGGCAGTGAAGCTGTCCTTTTCAAGGATGTAGCGGAGACTGAAGAGGAATCCCGCCTGCAACTGGTATTTGACGATAACTCCGAACTTACTCTCGGTGAAGACAGCGCCGTTGAGATAAACCAGATGATTTTCGACCCCAAGAAGAACATCAGGGATATTACCGTCAAAGTCGCTTTTGGTAAATTAAAGGTTAAAGCATCGAAACTGAACACTGCAGACGTTAATTTCAAGATTGAAACGCCGACAGCCGTTATCGGTGTACGCGGTACAGAATTTGTCGTTGACGTTAATGATACTGGTAAAACAAAAATAACGACTATCGAAGGTCTAGTTGCAGTAAAGCCCAATCTTCAGCCTTTCAAAATAAACGGCGGGTCGAAGAATGTTCAGAAGAAAGTTACAAAGATAAATAAGGTCGTTGAAAAGGCTACGAAGGTAAAAGAAAAAGCCGCAGCCGAAAAAGCAGAGAAAAAAGAGGAAGTAGCGAAACAGAGCGATTCAGCTGAAGAAACAGCGACTACAGAAACAACCGCCGCAGAAACATCATCTGCTCCGGTTGAAGCTGCATCTGCACAGGAAGAAGTTCTTCTAGGCGCAAACACCTCTACCGATGTTTCAGAAGAGGGTAATTCCAGCGGGCCTGTTGACGTGCCGCCTGCTGAAATGCAGAAAATAATCAAGGAAACCACGGTCATTAATCCTGTAATTGTAGCCGGCGGCGGTGCGGTAAACGCAAGTGAAGCGAAGAAAGTTGTAGAAGTTGCTGCAAAAGTGGAAGAAGAAATTGTTACTGAAGAAGAAGCAAAGGCAGAAGAGGAGCCTGTAGCAGAAACAACTGAGACCGCCTCCGAAGAGACAGCTTCTGAAGAGGTCGCCTCCACAGAAGAGGAAGCAACAACTGAGGCTGGAACAGAAACCGAAGAGAAAAGCGTTGCAGAGGAAACCGTTATAGAAGTCGCTTCCCTGGATAAGGGCGATGGAGGGGAAAAAGCCGCTGAGCTTGAAAAGGAAAAAGACTCGGATGGAGACGGAGTTCCGGATGTAAATGATAAATTCCCGAACGATCCAAACGAAGTTGTTGACTCGGATGGAGACGGTGTCGGTGATAACTCAGATGCTTTCCCGAGAAATGCTAAGGAAAAGGCAGATTCGGATGGAGACGGTGTCGGTGATAATTCAGATGCGTTCCCGAATGATCCGAAAGAGAGCGCCGATTCGGATGGCGATGGTGTCGGTGACAACGGCGATGCTTTTCCAAGAGATGCTACTGAAGTTGCCGATTCGGATGGTGACGGTGTAGGTGATAATTCAGATGCGTTCCCGGCAAATGTTAACGAGTCCAAGGATTCGGATGGCGATGGAATCGGCGACAACTCAGACAAGTTCCCGAAGGATTCAACCGAGTGGGTCGATTCGGATGGTGACGGCGTAGGCGATAATAAAGACGCATTCCCGACTAACAAGAAAGAGTCGAAAGATTCGGATGGAGACGGCATCGGTGATAATTCAGATGCGTTCCCGAACGATGCAACGGAAACTGCTGATTCAGACGGCGATGGTGTAGGTGACAACAAGGATGCATTCCCGAACAACGCGAAGGAAAAGGCAGATTCTGACGGCGACGGCGTAGGCGATAATTCAGACAAATTCCCGAAGGATCCTACCGAGTGGGCTGATTCAGATGGCGACGGCGTAGGCGATAACAAGGATGCATTCCCGAACAACGCGAAGGAATCTAAAGATTCCGACGGAGATGGCATCGGTGACAATTCCGATAAATTCCCAAACGATGCAACGGAAACTGCTGATGCAGACGGTGACGGCGTAGGCGATAACAAGGATGCCTTCCCGAAAAATAAGGCTGAGTGGGCAGATTCTGATGGCGATGGCGTAGGCGATAATTCCGACAAATTCCCGAACGACTCAACCGAGACTGCTGATTCTGATGGCGACGGTATAGGTAATAACAAGGATGCTTTCCCGAATGATGCAACCGAGACTGCTGATTCAGACGGCGACGGTGTAGGCGATAACAAGGACGCATTCCCGAATGATCCAACCGAGACAGCAGACTCTGACGGCGACGGAGTTGGGGACAACAAGGATGCTTTCCCGAATGATCCGACCGAGACTGCAGACTCTGACGGTGATGGTGTAGGTGATAATAAGGACGCATTCCCGAATGATCCAACCGAGACCGCAGATTCTGATGGCGACGGTGTAGGTGATAATAAGGATGCTTTCCCGAATGATGCAACCGAGACTGCTGATGCAGACGGTGATGGTGTAGGTGATAATAAGGATGCTTTCCCGAACGATCCTACCGAAACCGCAGACTCTGACGGTGATGGTGTAGGTGATAATAAGGATGCTTTCCCGAATGATCCAACCGAGACCGCAGATTCTGATGGCGACGGTGTAGGTGATAATAAGGATGCTTTCCCGAATGATCCAACCGAGACCGCAGATTCTGATGGCGACGGTGTAGGTGATAATAAGGATGCTTTCCCGAATGATGCAACCGAGACTGCTGATGCAGACGGCGACGGTGTAGGCGACAATAAAGACGCATTCCCGAATGATCCGACAGAAACCGCGGATTCTGACGGTGATGGCGTTGGCGACAACAAGGATGCATTCCCGAATGATCCAACCGAGACCGTAGACTCTGACGGTGATGGTGTTGGCGACAACAAGGATGCATTCCCGAATGATCCGACAGAAACAGCGGATTCTGACGGTGATGGCGTTGGCGACAACAAGGACGCCTTCCCGAATGATCCGACAGAAACAGCTGATTCAGACGGTGACGGTGTAGGCAACAATAAGGACGCATTCCCGAATGATCCTACCGAGACTGCAGACTCTGACGGTGACGGTGTAGGCAACAACAAGGACGCATTCCCGAATGATCCTACCGAGACTGCAGATTCTGACGGTGATGGTGTAGGCAACAACAAGGACGCATTCCCGAACGACCCAACTGAGACTGCTGATTCAGACGGCGACGGTGTAGGCGACAACAAGGATGCTTTCCCGTTTGATCCGACCGAGTGGGCTGATGCTAATGGTAATGGTATTGGTGATAATAAAGAAGCGTCGCTTCTGGCATTAAGCGGTGCAAACTTCCTTGCGATGTGGAATACGTTATCACCGCAGGAGCAGGCTCTTTTAAGCAACCTCCTTGCACTAGATCAGAAAGTGTCTATTGCACAGTCGGATATTGGTAATCTGCAGGGTACAAATCTCGTAACCTACTGGAAATCACTTGGCGCTGATGTTCAGGGACAGTTGATCGCAGGTCTTACGGCTCAACAGGCGCAGACGATGTTGAGCGGAATGGCCGGAGCAGAACTTGTTGCATTCTGGAACGCTCTTACCCCTTCTCAGCAGGTAGGGGTGGTTCTTGACGGCACACAGGCTCTTGCGATCATGAACACGGGTAATTTGTCTGGAGCAGTTCTTGTCAATTTCTGGTTCACGCTTGATCCGGCTACCCAAGCCGCGATAATTCCCAGCCTGAATACGATGCAGGCACAGACGATTCTTGACTCACTGACGGGTGCAGAGCGCCAGGCTTTCTGGAACGCCTTGTCACCCGAAATGCAGGCTCAGCTCAATAATGGCCAGAATCCACCGACAGATGCCGAGATAGGCGATGCGGTAGCAGCTGAGCTTTCGAAGCTTCCAGGTGGAGCTAACGACCAAAGAGCAATCGTTGCCAGTGATGATGTTGTTGCTGCGATAAAAGCAGGAGGTCTTGCTTCAGCGGAAGATATTGATGGCGGATTTAAACCAGAAAACTACCAGCTACAGACAGGCGAGTATACCAGCGAAGATGTGAAAACCGCACTGTCTGGCAGTGGATACCTTTCCTATGCTGTTCAGGTTGAAGAGGACTTTGTGAACAAGGCTTCGCTGAGAATTTTCAATGATAGCCGGGCTACAATGGATGGAGAAGACGATGATCATAGGGATCATGTGCGAAACGAACTGTGGGGCAATATAGATAGTGCCCTTGAAAACTCCGATATCCGTGGTCGTGATGCCTTGCTTGAGGAAGTAGCTGACGCAAGGGCCGGCAGGGTTCTTAAGGATGCAAATGGCAACTGGGTTAGGGTTCAGCAGTATGTAATTCGCCCGACATCCGATTCATTACAGGTAGTAAGCGTAAATCTGCGGGGCGCGGAGGCTGGAGATCTTTCCGGTCTGCAGTCAATGGACTGGCAAACCGAGTTCGATAAAAACCTGCCGGGTGGAAGTGCGATACTTGACCTGCCGTGGGCAGACTACCTGAATACTTACAGGGATTCGAGCGGTAAAACCGGTGGTGATAGCAACGAACATGGTAAACAAGGTGAATCAAAAACCGGTTATGTTAAACATGACAGCGACTATGAATTGGATAAGATGTCTGTTGAGTTTAAATCGGGTAGCGACTCGCTTAAGGAATCAAGATCCTTTAAGGAATTGGATCATGGCAAACAGTCCATATTCGATGAGACTTTGACCGTAAACGGCGAATCGTTCGAGTATGACAGGAACTTGAATTCCAAGTCGAAGTATATGATTACCATGGTATCCGGCGGAGAATTGAAGTACAGGTACTCAATCAAGGATAGCAATGGAGAAAAGAAGGACATCGACGTAAGCCTGTTCGTAGTGGGCGACGCGCATCTGGCCGATAACGTCGGAGTTGACGGTTCAGTTGAAACCGGAGTAAAGGACGTGTGGCAGGGGCTTGGTGCAAATACAGAAGGTAGCTCAGTAAATGTTGGAAACAATAATCTTGAATTCAGGTTCTCCAACACAAAAGCCAGCAGCGGATTGCTGACAAATCCTCTTGATTTGGTATACATACCTCTGCCGAGGATGGATTGGAAAGCCGCTAGTGTGGAAAGGCACCACGATTAGCTTAAAATAGCTTGCAGACGCCCCTCCAGCACGAAGATGGAGGGGCGTTTTCATTTATACTGGTTCACAAAATTCACAAAATAGTCGAGGCAAAATTAGTCCCGCCATTGGTACAAACTTTGCTTTAATTCATTGATAATCATGAATATGTACAAAAATCAGCAATAAATGGGATTTTGCCATGAAATTTTGGCAGTTTTTACAATAAATCGATGGAACCGTATCAGTTCTTCACTGAAAAATACCAAAAAATCCATTACAGCGGGTTAAAATAACCCAACACAGGGGGAGATGACAATAAACAATCTGGCTGTAATGGTTCTTACAATATTTCTTAACACTGATGAAGGTATCATGTTTCATCTTGCTGACAGCGAGATGACAAAACCAACTACCACAACCGTCGCAGAAGAAAACACCAGGCTAAAAAGCGAAGGCTATCTTGACTTATCGACAGGCGGCTCCGCAAAACCTCCAATTAACGCAGAAAGCGAACTGGCAAAAAAGCAGGATGATACTAAAACAAAAGAAAAGGGGAAAAAGGAGCCAAAAGAGAATGTAGTAGAGATGGTCTTTTTTGCCTTCAAAACCCACGTCCTGTCGGACAAGGCGAAAAAAAAGCTGAACGCGTTACCGAAAAATCGGAAATATAAACTGGTAGGCTATACAGACTCGATAGGTTCTATCGAGTTCAATAATATGCTTGCCATATTAAGGGCTACAACTACCGCACTGTATCTACGGTCGTTAGGGGTGTTCGTCATAGAGTATTACGGGAGAGGGTCATGCTGTTACCTTGATCCGCTGAATCAGGATGTGAACCGGCGTGTTGAGATAATAGATGTCGGCCCTTTGGAGGGTCCCAGGAGACCGCCTAAGAAGACGGAATGGATGAGGTTCATGTGGTTATCGGATATTTCGGCCAATAGCACCTACTCGTCATTGGTAGGCGGTTCATCCATTATGGGCGGCAATGCCTCTGCTGTTCTAGCTCCAACTGTACAGTTTGGAGATAATAAATTCCTGATAGTCCTAAACAACACCTCGTATCAGAAAAGGAAGCAGGTATATACGGAGGATGAAGGGCCCCGGCTGAGCTCGGAATATCTGACGAATACTCTTACCCCCACATTCAAGTACAGCAACTCGGACAAGCTGGATTTAAGTCCCGGTCTGTTTTTCACTCAATCATATTCAAAGGAAACCCAGGATGAAATCTGGTTCAAGGGGCTTTACGATTATGAGGAATCGGGCTATTCTTTTGACATACGGTATGTAGTTGGGACTACCGATACCTCCTCAAGCACGATGTCGCTAGGTTACCAGAAATACGATCGTGTATATCCCAATTTTAAATCATTATTCTCCATCGCTGGGTTTGGCACGCTTGAGGAGCATGAAAAGGATTTTGCCGGAACATCGTATTCCATGACGTATGCGGTAAATAACTCACTTGGACTTTCATATACGTTAAACCTGAATTATTTGTTGAAGGAATACGTTGACAAGCTGGTGGAGAACGAATTTGGCGGCAGAGATCCTGAAAGGCAACTGGATGTCAGTCAAACAGGTTCTCTTATGTTGACTTACAAGGCAAGCATGAATTCATCTATAGGTTTCAGGATTACCGTAAATGATAACCTTAGCAACCAGAACCTTGTTGAAGGCTCCTTCCCTGATTTTATTTTTCACAAGAACTATTTTTCATATCAGTCAACAACGGTCTCTCCGGATTACAGTTACATAATGCAATTATCTGACAAGAAGAGAGTCACATTCAGAACTGCGTATAACGTGACAAGAACCAATTTTTATGCAAGATATAGCAGAAATGAACTTGGCGAATTGACCGATCAACTGCAGGAAGATTGGGCGCACAGTTACAGCGCAAGCGCCAGGTACACATTGAATGAGCATTGGAGCTTTAGCTCAATGCTGGATGTTTCAGCATCCAGATCAAATCTGAAGGACGAGCTGTTTTTTCGTTCAAACTACGAAATTATAAATATCTCATTTGGATTTTCATATCATTACTAGTTGACTCATATGTCAAGTCAGTATGTTCAATTTTGAAGCGCCTAGGATCATCGCTTTTTGGCAGGCGGTTTATTCCCGGAGTTTTTTGAGGTTTTGTTTTTTTTAGGCTTGGATTTCTTTTTTGCCGGGTTTTTATCAAAGTCATCCTCAATTTCAATCGCGCTCTCAGGCACGACAAAGCGCATATTTTGTACAACTACCTTTGCTCTTTCGTAATCTCCAAGCTTTATGAATATATCGAGAGCGTTCATGTAGTTCCTCAGGGCTGCGTCGTTTTTCTTCATTTTATAGTAAAGTTTTCCAATGTTGTTTTGAGTGACCGCAGTTCCGAGGATATTGCCGGATAAAATATCAAACTTGAGTGACTCCTTGTATGAGGCAAGTGCGTTATCGTACTTTTCAATGTTAGCGTAGGCCGTACCCTGAAGAGTAAGGAGGGAAGCTACCTGTATGTTATCCTGACTCTCCTTGCTGAGTTCTATCGCCCTTGAGATATATCCCAAGCTCTTTTCAATTTTTTCCTGGTTTATGTTTATGTACGCTAGAGATTCCAGGCAGAGCACTTGTCCCTGTTTATAATCCTGTTCTATGCTTACTCTTAAAGCCTGTTCAAGCCTGCTTTCAGCCTGTTCGATTTTTCCTTCATTGAGCAGTTCACGGCCGACTATATACATCTTTTGGGCGGCGTTCAGTTCTGTTTGTCTAATTTCCTCTTCAGAAGGTTTCAGTGTTGCACAAGAAGTCATAAATGAGGAAACAAGAATAAACAAAAAGAAACGGCTGGTAGATCTCATAATATTTTCAGTTTCCTTCTCTGTTTTTTGTTGCGTATGTATTGGCGTACTCAACAAGCGCCATAATTGAATCAAGACGCGATATGGCCTTTATCTCGATAAGGGCCTTCCCCATGGGAATCATTTCAGCTTGCTGGGCCACGAGTATTTCGTTTATCTGTTCGTTTGTTAAAAGGTTATGTTCAATGGCCAGATCACCATACCGTTTGTTGGTGCGGTTTTGCTCAAGCAAGAGTTTAAGATTGTCAACCTTGCTGATAAAGCCGTGCATGACAGCAATCTTGCCAAGTGGAAGTTTGCTGTGCCTCTGAATATCAAGCGCTTCATTTACTTGTTGTTCGGTAACAAGATTCTTTGATATTAGAAATTCGCCAAATCTCATAAAATCCTCATTTTGATGTCAGGATGAATACGCCATCCCAGTCCTTCGGAGGTTCCTTTAACTGGAAATCAAGCGCACGTTCCAAATAAGTCATTGCAGGGCCATCATTTACGTCAAATTCAAGGATTTCGGAAAACTTGTCTACGGCCTTCTTCCATTCTCTCTCCTTGTAATGACCAAGGCCGTCATTATACAAAGTTATTACATTCTGTTTTTTAGGATCAATTTTTCCCTTGAGACAAATAAGCTCGTATACCGTTATTATTTCCTGTTTTCCAACGACACGCAACCTGTCAATTTCCCTCGAATCGAAGAGGTGGCCACAGATGTTATGGGTATAGTGGCTTACCATCAGTTCTGTGCCGTAAGGTTTATTGGCTCCTTCAAGCCTTGCGGCGAGGTTTACAGCGTCACCCATCATCGTATAATCCATCCTTGTCCTGGAGCCCATGTTGCCTACGACCATGCTTCCGGTATTTATTCCGATCCTCATTCTTAGCTGTGCTTTTCCCTCCTTGGCCCAATCTTCCCTCATCAGAGCCAGTTTTTCCTGCATCTCGATCGCAGTAAGGCAACACCGTTCCGCATGGTCCTCGAAATCAAGAGGAGCCCCGTAGAATGCGATTATGGCGTCCCCCTCGAACTTGTCCACAACCCCATCGTATTTGAGAATGATGTCAGTCATTGCCGTCAGGTAGTCATTCAGGAGCAATACAAGCTCCTCTGGGGAAAGTTTTTCCGATATTGTAGAAAATCCGGCAACGTCCGAGAAAAAGGCTGTAAGCTCCTTTCTTTGCCCGCCAAGCTGAAGAGCTGCCGGATCTTTTATAAGCTGATCAATAACGACTGGAGAGAGGTATTGTCCAAATGCGCCCTGAATATACCGCTTCTCCTTTTCTTCCATGATGAATCGGTAGATTGCCAGGGAGGCGTATGCGAGGCCAGTTTCGAGAAGAGGCGGAACCGTATGAAAAACCGTGTTATATCTAGTAAAGAGGATATAATGCGCAAGAAGGGATATTACCGCAATAGCAAGAGCTAAACCTCCCCCTGTGACAGCCCCAAGCCTTGGGACGGTAACAAATAAAACGGTTCCTATAAGAACTATACTGATAAAATCGATAAGGATATTTGGAACCGGAGGATCCTTAAGAAAACGCTGGTGTATTATGTTATCAATAACCGTTGCGTGGGATTCCACTCCGGGAAAAACCTTGTCAAAAGGCGTAATCCGTAAATCTTCGATTGCAGTTGCGGTAGGGCCGATCATTACGATCTTTCCGTCAAGTTGCTCAGGCGGAATTTTACGTTCGATTATATCTACAATTGAGAGATGCGGGAATGTTCCACCAGGACCGTAATAGTTTATCCACATTTCGCCCATTTCGTTTGTAGGGATTTCAATGTCACCATCCTTGCTCATAAGCGCGACTTTTTGAATTCCTAGCGGCCCTGTCCAGATAAGTATTGTAGCTTTTAGATATTTTCGCAACACTGTAAATGAAAGAGGGGGGAAGAGATAGTCGTCCTCGCCTTCGAGTTCCACCATATCGCGGTATTTCACGATTAATGGAATTTTCCGCACAGAACCGTCCAAGTCTGGCGCAAAGTTGAAATATCCCATCCTTTTTGTCGAGTTGGAAATTTTTTCAATAGTTGCTTCAACCGCATACGCCTTTTTCAAGCGCATATTCTTTAGGTCTGTCCCTTCATCCTTCTTGAGGCCGGAGTATCGGGATTTCGCGACAATATCAAGATAACTCTCCATTTCAGCTTCAGAAAGATGCTCAAGACCTTCTTCGGAGAAGTGGAAAAAATAGCCTAATACCGCCTTTTTTGACCGTTTGAGCGCATCGAAAAGTTTCTGGTCATTATCAGCATTGTTTTCGATTTCTGCCAATAGACTTTCAATCTTCGAGTCAGGAATTCCCTCCTCATTCATTTTAGACCTGATACTGTCTAATTGTTCGGGGGTAATCCCTATCTCTGGAGAGGAAAAGACAATATCAAACCCGAATACTTTTACGTTATATTCGGTTAGTGCGTCGACAAGATCCGCTATTACGGTTCTCTTCCAGGGCCATCTGCCGAGTTTATCAATACTTTTCTCATCGATAGTGGCAATCGCAACTTCGTTTCCTGGTACAAGTTCGCCGCGAACATTGAAAAAGGCGTCCTGCATAAGGAGTTCCAGTCTCCCCATGAACCGAGGAGAGAAGAGGTAGGAAACCATTACAAGGATTGTGATAGCGACAGTAATGGAGAGGTTGTTCAGCTGAATGAATTTTTTCATTAACCCCCACCCAAATCATGAAAACATAAAAATCACCTGACAAACTTCTTGTTTGTTAAACCTAAGTATACCTCAGTTACAGTGATATAATCCAACATAGTTTCAATACATTAGGTTGATATTTGCAACTATTTTGGCTAGGTATCAATTTTCAAGGAAATTAACAAGAAGCGCAAAGATGTTATTACCTCAATAAAAACAAAGAGATAGGAAAAGGCAATGACCCGGAAGATAATTTTTCTTTTGTTTGAAAACAAAATGCAATATTACGATATGTTACATCTCAAATCGTTCCAATAAAGCTTCAAGTCATATCTCAAATTGAATATATACAGAATTTAGGTATTGCTTATTCTCTTTCATAGCGAAGTAATTTGATTACATTTTTGAAAACATTAAGGCCAATGTACGGAATTTTGACGCTCCATTTTCCTGATTTTGGGATTTTCCAAAGGATGCTATATAATAAGACATTATGGGTTTTAATGCATTGCAAAAGCGGAGTAGATTATTCGTGACCGTCATAGCTTTGACTATCGGTATTTTCACTGTTACATTTTCGTACTCAGCTGAAGGCGATGCAAAAGCCACTTCAAAAACTGAAAACAAGGATGAGACAAGGCGAAGGGAGTTTCAGGAAAATATTGATAAAGCATATCTGGACTCTTTTGCCGAGGCGGTAAAGAAAGACGCAAAGTATGCTACGGAATTGGCTCGGCTAGCCGCCCAATCTTCGCCCCATCTAGCCTCCGAAATAGCGGCTCGAGCTGCGGAAGTAGCTCCCTCGCAGGCTGAAAGGATAGTGTCGGTAATGGTAACGGAATATCCTGATCTGGCATTAAAAACGGTCTTTTCCGTTTCCATGAAGGTTCCCGGGAGTGCCTGGAAAATCGGGGCCGCAGCTGCGGGCATACGAAAAGATATTGCCTCCCAAATAGCCGCAGCGGTGACATCAGTATCGCCAAAGCAGGCAACATTAATTGCTGTAACGGTAACGAAAGAGGTTCCCAGCGAGGCGGTTGGCATTGCATCCGCGGTGGCGACGAAATCACCAGAGAGTGCAGCAAGCGTTGCAAGCGCCATCTCGAAGGTGTTCCCTGACAGCTCTGTAGAATTGGCAGGGAAGATGTCAAAGATAAATCCCAATGATTCCCCAACTATCGTTGCGGAGATAACAAAAAATAATCCGGAAAGCGCGGCGGAGATAGCCGCCTCAGCGGCCAAGAACGCCCCAGGGAAGGAATCAATGATTGCCGCGGCGGCGACCATCAATTCCCCGAATCTTGCGCCAAGGATTGCCACTTCAGTTGCTGAAGTAAATCCGAATGCTACCCTTAAGATTGCCGCATATTTGGCAAAAGTAAATCCGGCCTCCGCCAAAAGTGTAAATTCCGCGCTTGGTAATTTCGCCCCGAATTTAAAGGGGAGACTGGATAGTATGCTTGCAAAAACCGGAAAGGAAACGAGGATAGAAAGGGCCAAGACGTTAAGAAAGACACTTCCACCCAGTGTAATCGCGACCATTCAAGAGGCCGCGCAGACAAGGAACAGGGATGTTATGAAGTACGCTATTCGAATTGCCATTAAGAAATACCCGGATCTATCCGTAGATATTGCAAAATTGGCCGCGATCTACTCCAGGGGGATGGCAGAAGAGATAGCCTTTACTGTGGCACAGTTAGCTCCAAAAGATGCGGCAGGTATCGCTTCGGCAGTCGCCGAGATTGCACCGGAAAAAGCGGTAGCAATAGCCACATATGCCACTAGGGCAAATCCTAAACTGGCGGCGGAGATTGCCGAATCCGTTGCTGTAGTTGTGCCCGAGAAAGCCGCCGAGATAGCCGGAGAGGTTGCGAAGATTTCGCCAACAATGGCTGTGCAAATCGCCTCCAGAGTATCAAAAGCCTTGCCAGGAAATACGGTGCAGGTTGTCGGGAGCGTAGCTGCCGCTGTACCTTCGGCGGCAACGGAAATTGTTACCACTCTCTCAGCTGAACATCCGGAATTAGTCAGTGAAATAATAACAGTGGCATTTGGGCCAAGTCCTGAAAATGTTGCCAGTGGTGAAGGTGTAGTCGCAGAGCTTGAGATGGTAGGAATTGAAAATCCGGCTCAGGATATTGCGAGCGCTGAGTAAGAATTGGTTGACTGAGGATAGAACGAGTTGAAGCCCGGTTTCCAGCATCCGGCCAGGAATCCGGGCTCATTTATTGGAGTATTTGTATTGATTGCTGTTTATTTTTTTATGATTCGGGTAACACCGCTGGCAGAATCAGCGATGCTTGACGAATTACGGACAAAAGGGATTTCAGCTGGCGGTTTTGCGATATTTCCCAATCTTAAACTTGGTTATTTGACAGACAGCAACATTTACTCCGAAGAACAAAATCCAACCGGCGACAGCATAACGAAGATCTCACCAAGTTTGCTGTTCCAGACAAACTGGTCCAGGCACCGCCTTTACTTGCAAGGAGGCGGGGACATGTTTTCATACCAGCAGAATCCTGCTGAAAATCATACGGATGTCAATGCCAGCACCGGAGTAAAATTGGACATCACCTCGCAGACATCCTTCCTGACAAATTACATGATGAATCAGTTATCCGAAGATCGAGGGTCTCCTGACGATGCAAAAGGAAAAAGACCCACAAAATACGGCTTGAATGCGATTGATTTATTGATTGAGCGAAAAGGGGGAATTCTTTCCATAGGCATCGACGGTGGAGTAAAGACTTTCATCTACGAAGATACAGAAACATCTGCAGGAATAATTGACAACGCAGACAGAGACAGGACTGAAAATACAGCCTCCGTAAAACTAGGATTTCAATTTCATCCCGGTTTTCACTTCGTAATAAAGAACGGTATCAACCAGCGCATCTACGCGACAGAAAAGGATGATAACGGGTATAACAGGCATTCAACAGGAAATGATATCAGCGCCGGTATGAGGTTCGATTTTGGCGGGCCTCTTTCAACCGAACTTTTGTTTGGTCAATGGACTCAAATATACGAAGATACCAGGTTTCCGAAAACAACAGGGGTCTCCTATTCAGGCATATTGTCATGGAGCCCGACACGCTTGACCGCAATAAACTCAATTTTGAAAAGAACTGTCGAAGAAACGACCTTAGACAAATCATCAGGTATCTTCACTAGCAATTTGTCTCTTGAAATTCAGCACTCTATTCTTAGAACCGTGGTATTCAACCTTGGAATAGCAGGGAGTGTGATGGAATTTCAGCAAACCGGGCGAGTCGACAACCTGACAATACCAGAAATCGGCATAAGGTATCTAACAAACAGATATCTCCATCTAAAACTTGGATACGCTCAGAAGAGCAAAGTCTCCACTGAAAAAGGCGCGGGTTTTGAAAAAGCAGAAGTCAAATTTTCAATCATAGGGCGCATATGAAATTAACTGTTATAAAAAGCTGTTTTAACACACAGCCTGGCAAAAAGAGGGCAGGTCTGAGCGTGATTTTGTGCGCTGTATTTGCTTTCATGGATGTATCAATCGCTCTCGGAGCCGGAGCATCTTCCACAATGGATGTTTACAACCTGGGTTCTGGAGACAAAATAAGGATAACCGTATTCGGTCACGCTGATCTCTCCGGAGAATTTCTGGTGGACGATACAGGGGCGATTTCCATGCCACTAATAGGTTCGGTTTTATGCGGCGGTCTGACAATAAGAGAGCTTGAAAAAACTATCATTCGCGAACTTAAAGACGGGTATCTGGTAAATCCAAGCGTGAATGTCGAAGTCGTTAAATTCAGGCCATTTTACATTATTGGCGAAGTTGCAAAGCCAGGGAGTTACCCCTACATAAGCGGCATGACGGTTTTTAATGCTGTCGCTTTGGCGGGTGGTTTTACGAGCCGCGCAAAAAAAAGCGAAGTAATGATCTCAAGAGGAGGGGGCAAGGCAAAAGAGGTAAAGTTGAAATCTGAAACCGTTGTCTTGCCTGGAGATATTATTGAAATTCCCGAACGGTTTTTTTGAATTTAAATTATTAGAAGGACTTTAAACTATGGTAATCAAGGGGACACACTATCCGATGTATCCGGCTACGCATGGTCTTCATGATCAGGAGGAATTGGATCTTCAATCGCTCATTGGTCTGTTAAGGCGCCGGAAATATATGATATTAGGTACGATGCTGCTCGTTACAATATCGGCATTTCTTGTAGTGTCTCAAATGACGCCAAGATATACTGCTGAAGCCGGATTGTTGATAGAAAATAAACAGTTAAGGGTCATGAATATCGAATCGATATTTTCTTCCGTTATAAACCTTGACAGGGAAAAAATGATTCTCACTTCAACAGTATTGTCAGAGAGAGTCGTTGAAAAGGGGAATTTACTCCGCTATAAGGAATTCAATCCACAGCCGGGAGAGAAATATTCCGTTTTGAATCCTCGCAAGTACATTCCAAGGGAATGGATAGAAGCTCTTATAGGCAAAGAGTCCGATTTGGAAAAAGGCGAAATGACGGAATATGAGAAAAAAATCAGAGCTTCCGAGATATTGCGTAATAGTCTTGAAATCAATCATAAGGACAATTCAGGACTTCTAAAAGTCCGGGTTACATCGGAATCTCCTGAAGCTGCGGCAATCGCCACGAATCAGCTTTTGCAAGAATATATAGGTGAGATGATGGAATCCCGCTATCAGGGGACAAAACAGGCTTCAAAATGGCTAAATGATACCATGGAAGAGTATAAAGAGAAAGTGCAGGAATCAGAAAACGCCGTTGAGGAGTACAAGAGAGAGATTGGACTCACTGAAAGCGGAGGTGAATCCATATATACACAACAACATTCCCAACACAGTTCTCAATTTATGAATGCTAAAAATGCGCGTCTCGATATGGAAGCCAGGATCAGCCAAGTGCGAAAAGCGCTTAAATCCGGTAATCTGGAAGCGGCGCCAGTCGAGGTACGCACATCTCCGCTTTTACAGAATCTGTACCTGAACAATTCCAAAATATCTTCAAAAATATCCGAATTGTCCACAATATACGGACCAAAACATCCGGTGATGATAAATGCCATGGCTGAAAAGACAAAGGTGCAGGATGAAATTGTACAGGAGATAAAAAAAATAGCCTTCAGTCTGGAATCGGAATATGAAGTTGCCAAAAAGAAAGAGCTGACAATGAAAATGGCGATGGATGAATTCCAGGAAAAGATCGGCACTTTTAAAAAATATGAGATTGAGTTAAGAGCACTGGAAAGGGAAGCGAAAGCGAACAGGGGACTTTACGAATCTTTTCTTACTCGTTACAAAGAAGTTAATTCGCAACCCGATATACAGGATATAGACGCAAAAATAATTTATGAGGCTACTCCGCCAACAACAAAATCCTTTCCAAGAACAAGGCTGATCATTATGATGGCATTTGTATTTTCCATCGCGATAGGCGTCTTTTTTGGATTCCTTATGGATAATCTGGAATCAGGTTACGTCAACGTGGAACAGGTAGAGCATATGACAGGCGTGAAAACCATAGGGCTGGTTCCATATTTGGAATCTAACGGGCCCATTCCTCAAAAACCGTCGGATTATATTTTGGAAAATCCAAAATCTATTTATGGTGAATCTCTTTACAATATCAGAACCGCTCTGACAATGATAAAGGAAAATAAGTCCTCGAAGGTATTTCTTGTATCATCCGCGGAACCAGGTGAGGGAAAAACTTCCTTTGTAGTGTCCTTGTCCAGGATTGCCGCAAAGTACGGAGATAAGGTTGTTGTAGTCGATTGCGATTTGAGAAAACCAAAGATCCAAAAAGCAATGACTGGCGCAAAATGGGTAGGGATTGCGGACTATCTGTACGGCGACAAGGAGCTGGAAGAGGTGATCAGTAAAGACGTAACCGGCGCTGATTTTATTTCTGTTGGCAGGCCATTTGAAGGGGGGGCGGCTGATGTGCTCGCTTCCGACAAAATGAAGGAACTTGTCGCCAAACTGCGCGAGATTTACGATATAGTGATTCTAGATACTCCGCCAGTATTGGTAGTTTCGGATGCTTTGGTTTTAAGCAAACTTGTAGACAAGACCATGTACGTCGTTAAATGGGGAAAAACAAGACGTGAAGCTGTCAACAAAGGGATAAAAGTTATAAGCAGTACTATTGAAGATGAAAATACTCTTGGCATTGTGCTTACGCAAGTAAATCTAAAAAAATACCCGCTCTACGATTACGGGTCGCACGGATATTACAACCCTAAAATATACGAGTATTATAAGGGGTACTCATAATAGATAGTCGCGAGTTCCCAAAGGAGAATTCTACCGAGTTACTGGTTGTTTTCATTATAGCCCTTTTGATCATATGGTTTTCGGTGTTCAGGATGCTGGAGGGAATCATCCTCTTTCCAGCCGAGCCGGGGTTAAGCGTTATAAGGGAGGGGGGCGAGGTCTCAAACGAAAAGCTCGACTACCTGATAACGAGGTTGCAGACAGTCGCAGGTATTTCTCCCAATTACAATATCCATAATTTATTAGGACACCTGTACGGTATAAAGGGGATGCAAGCCGGAGTTTCAGAAGAGGAAACTTCTCTTCTGAATGAATTGGCAATCGAAAACATGGTGAAAGGTTTATCACACGCTCCTGCAAGCCCTTATCCATGGGCAAGGTATGCTCAATTGGAAATTCTGAAAGGGGATATCGCAAAAGCCGCAAAAGGGATTAAAGTTTCCTATATGAATGGATTTTACGACGATAGGCTATTTTTGCCTCGCCTGAAGATCGCGTTATCTGCCTTCAACGAGATAGATCATGAAGGCAGGGATATAGTAAAGAGACAGATTATCTTAGGGATGGAAGATAATCCGAAAGAAATTGTAAGAGTAGCCTGGGGGAACAGAAATATTCTTCCGATCATAAGGAATTTATTGGCGGAACAGCCAGATCATCTGAAGAAATTCAATGAGATGTATAATCCATTTTCGAGTAGCGGGGATAGCTAGTAACTCGATTTATAATGACCTCTTGCGTTTGAGTGATTGGGATGCCGACATTCCCATTATCAAAGCGTAGAGTGATGCATTTGCTGGTATCTGAATACTGAAATCAAACAGTGAATGGATCGCGACCAAGGCTGTAGATGCTAGTCCGATAACAGGAAACATAAAGTTGTGTTCACGCATCATAATCCCACGCAGACAAGTAAATATCAGTGCACCAAAAGCCGAAAGGAGCAGGGCTGTTGCGGGAATTCCCAGTTCGAAGGCGGTCTCAAGGTAGACATTATGTGCTTTTGTAAAAAACATTCCTGTTTCTCTGTCCCTGTATTTTGGGAATGATTCCGCATAAGTGCCGTACCCCTTCCCAAAAAACGGGGATTCGGATATGCCTTTAATCGTGCTCGCATAAACAATCATCCTTGAGTCCTCAAGATCACTGTTTCTCATGCGATTTGACGTAGTTTCTCCTGAAATAGACATGATGCCAAAGTAGCAAATGCAGAGGGTAATAAAAGAGAGAGCGATACTCAGCTTTCTATTTTTACTGCTAAATAAATACAGGAGAAACAATATGGCAATTGCACCAGTAGTGCTTATTAGCCCACCTCTTGAGAACGTTAGCAATAACGAAGAAAAGGAAACAATGAATAAAATTATATAAATCCAGCCTGATTCTAAAATTGAGTATAGTGTCCTCACGATTTCTTCGCCAAGGTAGGAATATTGTCCCGACACCTTGAAGGTAATATCCATGAATTGTGCAAGAGCGACCAATGCGATCATGCCTGAATACGTCGCAAAATGATTTCTGTTTGCAAATGTGCTTCTCAATCCTTCAGAGTGATGGTCATTACCGTGCCATGGGACGGTGCTTGTTCCAGATAAATAAATGTAAAGGCCAAAAGCAGAATATGCCAATCCGGAAAAGAGTACGATTTTCAAGATAAGCTTTGCGTTTTTTGTGTTTGTCGAATATTGAAACGATAAAAAGAAAATTGTGCCATATGTAAAGAGCTTCATAAGCCCCATATATGATTCATATGGATTGACGCTGATACTTCCTGTGACAGTATTTCCAAGAGCAAACGACGCATCCTGCCATGCAGAATTTTGCCAGGACAAAGGAGTAAAAGGAGAATTTTGGAAAAATATCCAGGCTCCAACTGAAATAAAAAGCCAGAATGGGAATCTGATATATTCAAATTGTGGCGAAAAGGAGAACTTACCCGAAGAAACCTGAATAGACCATGACAACAGAAGCAAGCCGGAAGCAAAAGAAAGCATGCTCCAAGGAAGAGGGCGGTTGCTGCCAAGGAACAGGGGCGAAACTGAAACAGCAAATAATAATATGTATAGGATTATTGGCGAGCCATGTGTAGAGCTATTACCAGTGTGAAAATGGTTGCGAAGTTTCATATTACAATTGAGTGACTAAGATTAACGCAAGAATGGGAAAATGTCATTCAAATAATATGATCTGGAACAAATCTGTTGAACTATACCTCTGAATATATTGAAGTGTATTGTTCATATGCGTTAATAAGGCACTGAAATATAATAATATAGGCATATGGAGCATGTGGGTATGCCGGAGTAGGTTCTTGCGGGATATCGATATTAATAAATAATACCACTGTTCAATGAATTGCGAGTAAGTTAAAATATGACGGTCTGTTGATGTCCGGAAATTTCGAGGAGGAGAACCTTGCAGGAAGAAATATCTGCTATGCCTGATGTTGACAAGTTCAAGATTCTGCTGGTAGAAGAAAATAAAATCGCCAGGAAGGTCCTAGAAGGTGAACTTGGCATTCTGGAAGCTTCAATTGAGATTCTCACTGACGGCAGGAAGACGATCGCTACAGTAGCGGGGACGAGGCCAGATGTAATCGTGTTGGCAAGTGACTTGTCCAATATGACAGAACATCAAATTTGTGCCGAATTGAAAAAGCACAATGATACGAAAGACATTCCAGTAATAATTGTATCACACACCCCCACAGAGAGTGACAGGAAAAATGCATATGGTGCGGGTGCCGACTATTTCTGCAAATCTCCATTCCCGCGGGGAATGCTGGCAAAAAAAATACAGTCATTTCTGGAAAAGAAAGATGAAAAGGTAATTCCTCAGAAATTTTTGGTTGCGGAAGACAGCGACACCATTCGTTCGATCATTGTAAATATTCTTCAAAAGCAGGGGCATACAGTTGTTGAGGCGAAAGACGGTATGGAGGCTTGGGATATTCTGAATGAACAAAAGGATATTGACCTGATCATCAGCGATATATCAATGCCGAATATGGATGGCTATCAATTGTGCCGGCTGATAAGGGGAACCCAGGATCTCGAATTTATTCCGATCATAATTGCATCCACGATATCGGATAAAAATAACATAGCAAAACTATTAAATTCGGGCGCGGACGACTATCTGATCAAACCTTTTTCGGAAGAAGAGTTTCTCGCGAGAATAAAGGCGCATACACGGGTGCACCAGCTGTACGCGGAACTGAGAGTTGCGAACGAGAACCTGAAAAAGTTCAACGATTCACTGGAAAGGATGGTAAGTTTCAGAACCCAGGAGTTGTACGAAGCGAATATGGAGTCAATCACAATGCTTGCTGTGGCATCCGAGCATCGCGATACTGACACGGGGAACCATGTTAGGAGAATTGCTGACTACTGCCATCAGATTACTTTTGGGATGGGTTATTCGGAATCAAAGGCGGATGAGATACGATACTCGGCAATACTCCATGATGTTGGCAAAATAGCTATCCCAGATTCCATACTTAAAAAGCCCGGAAATCTTAGTGAAAGCGAAGCAAGACTAATGCAGAATCATACTGTCAAGGGAGAGGAAATTCTTTCAGGAACTCAATTCTTTAAAACAGCCCGGGAAATTGCTCGGTGGCATCATGAAAAATTTGATGGAAGCGGGTATCCGGATCGGCTAGAAGAGTACAGTATTCCTCTTCCTGCGCGAATAACATCAGTCGCAGACGTTTTTGATGCTTTGACTACAAAACGGGTTTACAAAGATGCCTGGAAAGAGAAAGATGCACATGAATATATCATAAAACTTTCAGGCAAGGATTTTGATCCAATGGTAGTCGATGCGTTCGACAAACTATTCCAAGAGGGTGTTATCAGCAAAATACGCAATAAATACAGCTAGTTACAGGCCGAAAATATTTCAAATAAAACTGCCCAAGGGCTAAAGTTTGCCGAATTACGTCCGATAAGTAGACAGGAAGGGCGCAACTATGGCGTTATGTCCCGTATTTTTGCCTGAAGGTGTTCACTGCAACTGGCACCTTGTATTTATCGGTAAAGGTTATGAAAACTTTAATGAATAGTATGGTTATTTCGAGCGGAATTCTGCCTTTTTTTTGTTTTTCTATTGATAAAGTGAAGCCTTGGTACTTCGCGTATACGTTATCGGAAGGAAAAAGTTTAACTTTAGCACCGGTGAAAAAAAATGGTAAATAAAGCATTCTCACTATTCAATGATGGGCGTACAAGCTTCGGGGTTGGCGGGAGAAGGACCGGGTTTCTGATTGATACTGGCGATATTACGCCAAAGAACAGCGGTGGAACCATATCGGGAAGCGAGAAGAGAGTTGCTGAAAGTCTATGGATAATCAGCAGAAATCATCCAACGGTTTCGCTACGCCAATCAACACCCATAAACGCAATTTCAATCAGTGAATCCGTAGAAATGCTTGAGAGGGAATCGACAAGCAATCCTGTAGAACGCGCAACAAACTATCGATCAAGATTTCTGGAGATACAGGGGGATAAATTCAGGAAAGTTGAAGATCTGCTCCGAAGTATACAGGAAGAAGTCAGGGATATCCAGAGTCAGGGCTATTTAAGGAATACACGCACAAAAAACCGGGATCCCTCGATCATTGAAACTATGACGTATGAGAATCCGGAGCCGGGTAATTACAAGATCGAGGTGCAAAATATGCCGGTGACCCACAGGCTTGCCTCGTCAAAAACATATCATCCAGCTCAAAAGCTGAATGTAGCCGGCGAGATAAAAATTAACGGGTACCAGATTTCCATAGAGAGTAATGATTCACTGGCTACTATCGCCGAAAAAATAAACAGGGGCGAGGATACAAATTATAACAAAGCTCTTGATCCCAGCGAGGATATAAACGGAAATGGAGAACTTGATGTCATAGACATCAATTCCTACTTCACGGGTAACAGCTATTCGAAACCGGTTTTCATCAATGAAGATTTAAATGGAAATGGAATACTGGACGGCTCCGAAGATTCCAACAATAACCAGAGGCTGGACGGAGTTGGTGCAGAAACGGGTGTAAAAGCTGTCATTTTCGACAATCAGCTTGTTTTGGTTAGCAGAATACCTGGTGATGTGGAAATAAGGCTTGAAGATCCTTCGGGCATTCTTGAACATATTGGACTGTTGATCAGAGATGAGCTGACTCAGGACGTAACCAAAAACACAAACAATGAAAACACGGTAGCCGTCGAAGTGGGAACAGTATTAGTCAACGGTGAAGCACACAAAGTTAACGATACAGAAACGCTCGATTTGATAAGCGGAATTATAGTGAAGCTCAAGGAAGAGGGGACTGCTGTAATTGAAGTTGAAGGCGCTCCGCAAGATATATCGACGCAATCCGTTTCGCTTGTAGGAAGGTACAACGAAGCGTTAGATAACATGAATCTGGCAATATCCGGGCATGGCGCTATCAGCAACAACTTGAAACTGCAAATGATTCACACGGATACGATCAAGGCGTTATTTTCTCCCCCTCCGGTTAAATTCGGCCTCTATAAATCGCTTGCGGACATAGGTATTAAAGACAATAAAAGTGAGCCTTCCTCAATGGAACAGATTACCCTTGAAAACCTCTCTTCTGCACAGAACGATTCTCTAATGATACCTGGGAAAGGGAAATATTCGTTGTTAAGCAAAATAGACAAGATAGGGGTTAACTCCAGAGACAACTTTAAGCTGGAATTGGACAAGGGTCTCATGACGAGTAGCGTAAAAAAGGACTTTCAGTCGGTTAAGGATATGCTGAATTATGCTTCCAGCAGGCTACAGCAAAAACTGGACAAGCATTTAAATGAAGATTATGGGACATTGAAATTTCAGGAAGGCGTATCAAATTATTATCTGCAAAACCGTGAGGCTGCCTCCTCAAACATGAGGTCTTTATCGGAAGTAACAAAAACAGAAATTTCAATCGAAAAGCATCAAAAACTGTTTGGCTCGATTATTTAGGAGTAGGGCGTGAGTGATATAGATGTGATAGGCAAGGAGCTGGCAAGGCTATACAGGGAGTTACTTGAGATATCCAGAAGAATGCTCAGTGCGCTTAACGCGGAAAAGGGGGTGCCCGACATTCAGGAGTTATTGAATGAAAGGGAGGCGGTTATTGCGTCTATAAAAGCGAATGATGAGAGGTTGAAGGTTGCCGGGTTGGAACATATTGATGATTTCGATGTTTTATCAGAGATCGATTCACTATTGGAGGAAATAACGGAGATCGACAGGAGATGTTCGGAAATACTGGAGAATAATAAAACCGACATTTCCAGGGAAATGGAAGATTTAAGAACCGGCGGCAAGGCAATAAAGGGTTACAATCGCCGCCGGGAAGAGGGGAAAGGAGGATTTGGACGGTTTATCGACCTGAAAAAATAATCTCATGAAACAGCTAGGATATGTTCAGCAGGTTGTCGGTCTTTACGCGATGCAAAACATATATGCGGACAGATTGAAAGCCTATAAGATGGAAAGACCCGTTGTTCAGATACAAAGGGATTCCGTTGTGATATCTTCGCAGGCAAAAATACTCCAAAAAGCGGATTATAGAGAAAAGAAAGAATCCAGATCTCTGACGTATACCAATCCTAGGATAGACAATCCCGGTATGGGGAATACATTGGCCAATGAACTGACGCCGATACCAGCCTAGGGAGAATCCTGCCGCTATCCGTTCTCAATGGTGTCCAGAAGTAGTGACTTCACTTCCTCAAGACGACCTGGTATTGTAGCTCCACTTGCCCGTGGATGACCTCCACCTCCGAATTTTCTCGCCATCTTGTTCATATCGTAGAGATCGGATTTTGCCCTGAAGTTTACTCGACAATCCTTGCCGTTCACTTCTCGTATCAGAAAGGCGAGTTCTACCCCCTTTATGGAGAGGACTTCGTTCGCGAATCCGTCAGTGTCCACTTTTCTGCCGATTTTAGAATCCATGAATTCATGGTCGAGCTCGGCGATTGCAACGGTATTGTTCCTGTGCAGAGTGATTGAGCTAAGCATCTTTCCACGCCCAATAGTGCTTTCATAGCTGTTCTGGGCAAACAGTATCTTTGATATCTCATGGGGATTTGCACCCATCTCTGCGAGCCATGCGGAAATTTCCAGGGTTCCGGCATCGGTGTTCTCATACTTGAAGCTCCCCGTATCGGTAGTTATTCCTGTATAGATGGCGGAAGCAGTAGTCGCGTCAGGTTCGATTTTCATTTCCTGAAAAATCAGGGCGACGATATGAGCCGAAGATGAAAGATTGGTAAACACCAGATTGCATGATCCGAATGCTTCATTCCCCTCATGGTGATCAATGTTCATGATCATCGCGTTTTTACCGATCAATTTTTTAACAGGGCCGATACGGTCAATACCGGGAGAGTCAACGATGATTACCGAGTTAAAAGATTCGTCATGCAGGTCGTCGCTGAATATTTCAAATTTTTGCGACTGAGTGAGAAAAGTCAGCTTATCGGGTACAGGATCGTTGATAATAACCCTGTATTTTTTCCCGATACAATCAAACAATCCGGTCAGGCCGGCCATGGAGCCTATGCCATCGCCATCAGGATTTACATGAGTAGTAATCAGAAAGTTATCATTTGTCGAAAAAAACTTCGATACGCAACTAAAATCCATCTGAATTTATTCTACACCAATTAATATCCGGAGTTATCTGTTTAAAAGAAACAGTGGCTTTTGCAGCAAATATCACTATTTACTGCTCAAAATGCAGCCAAAATGAAACCACCGCTGATAGGCAGCGGTGGAAAATACTATGCAACTACCTTGGTAAAATCGCTTTTTGATACGCCGCAGGCGGGACAATACCAGTCGTCCGGTATGGATTCAAACGGCGTTCCAGCCTCCACACCACTGTCGGGGTCTCCAATTGCCGGGTCGTAAACCCATCCACATACGTTGCATACCCATTTTTCCATTAAACTATCTCCTAAATTTATGTTATTTTTTTTGCAACTCTGCTAGCTGTTCTTCAAGTGAGTTTAAAAGCCTCTCCAGCTGTTCCTGATGTGACTTTTCTTGTTTAGCCAGAAATAAAAACATCTCTTTGGATACGGGATCGGTGTACTGCTCATAAAGTTCCATGTAATATTCATGAGCCTCCACCTCGCGAGGAATGGCGATCACCAAGGCCTCGATCTTTCTCTCGATGTCCCTTATTTCCTTGCTAGACATTATATAAACTTACCTCCCAGATGCCCCAAGTAGGCTACGAACCCGCCGTTTAGAACGGATAAGGAAACGTACAGGTACCTCAACCCGTTTTCAGGTGTCGGTATCGACGGATCAATGAATCGCCATACCACCAATAAAATCGATAATACCACAAACGAAAGACCAAAAAGCCTTTTATGGTCGAAAATATGGGTAGATCTCCCGCTGAATCGGGTCTTCCAGTCAAAGATTCCCGAGAAAAACGTAACCGGGGCGCCTAAGGCAGCGAAGATAAAACAGTAAAATGATGCCGATTCATAGCTCTGCTTTCCTGCCACAATGTAGGAAAGGAGGAGTATCACACCGACGGGCCAAAGGGCGTTTGTAAAGTGGCTACCTATATGGTGGGTGTGTACGATCAACTTCTTACTTTGCATAATCCCGCTTTGTGATAATCATATTCAAGTTTATACGACGAACCATACTCAACTCGTTCATTATACACAAGAAATGGTTTGAATTACAAAATATGAAGGTTGAAGAGTTTTGTTTCATCTGCAAGGCTGTTCAACTCTGCAAAGATGAGGAAAGGTCTTTAAGTTTCTGCAAAACGTCCTCTTTTTTTATGTTGAGGCGTTCGCCGGTTTTGCGGATCTTCAGCTCGACCTCGCCGTTTTTTAGACCTTTTTCGCCTATAATAAGCTGTATCGGGATGCCGAGGAGGTCGGCATCCTTGAATTTCACCCCTGCGCGCTCGTCCCGGTCGTCATGAAGGATCTCAAAACCCTCCTTTTCCAGCATCTCCTCCATGTCATCGGCTGTCTTCACTATCTCCTCTTTCCGTACATCAAGTGGGAGCAGGGAGATATGGAAAGGCGCGATGGCGTATGGCCAGATGATGCCGTTATCGTCATGGTTCTGTTCGATGGATGCCGCGACCGTCCGCCCAACCCCTATGCCGTAAGTACCCATGACGATTATCTGCTCCTTGCCATCTTTATCAAGGTAGGTGGCCTTCATAGCTTCGCTATACTTTGTGCCGAGGCGGAATATATGCCCGACCTCTATTCCACGGTAAAAATCAAGCTTTGCCTCTTTGCACCTGGGACAGGAGTCTCCTTCAATGACCATTCGTATATCGCCGAAGATATCAGGCTTAAAGTCTCTCCCATGATTTACGTTAATGACGTGGTAATCATCCCGGTTCGCTCCCGAGATGCCGTTCCGAATCACTTTTACGGAGTTATCGGCGATGATTTTGCATTTTAAGCCTTGCGGACCGACAAATCCGGTTGACGCCCCGGCAAGAGTTTTTACCTTTTCCGAATCAGCCAGTTCGATCTCGTTCGCCTTGATAAGTTTTTTCAGCTTTATCTCATTGATATCGAAATCTCCGCGCACAAGTACGGCGCAAAGCTCTTCTCCACCATTTACAGAGTAGACGAGGGTCTTAATAAACTCCTTTGGACTCCGCTTCAGAAATGCAGAAACCTCCTCGATGGTTCGCTGTCCCGGTGTCTCCACTTCCGTAAGCGCCCCTTCTTTTTCAGCAGATTCATTTCCAGGAGGGGTATCGGATATTTCCGTCCTCTCGACATTGGAAGCGTAACCGCATTTCGGGCAGGAGACGATCAGGTCTTCCCCGGAATTTGCCAGAACCATGAATTCGTGCGAATCGGAACCCCCAATCTGACCGGTGTCGGCTTCCACAACACGGAATTTCAGCCCGGCCCGCCTGAATACTGCGGAATAGGCGTCATACATTTTCTGGTAGCTGACGGCGGCTGATCCCTCATCAATGTCAAAACTGTATCCGTCCTTCATGAGGAATTCGCGCGCTCTCATAACGCCGAAACGGGGTCTGATCTCGTCCCTGAATTTCGTCTGTATCTGGAAAAGGTTCAGCGGTAGCTGTTTGTAGGAGCGGACTTCACGCCTTACTAGGTCTGTCATAACCTCTTCATGCGTGGGGCCGTAGCAGAATTCGTTGTCGTGCCTATCCTTTATTCTAAGAAGCTCTTTCCCGTAGAAATCCCATCTGCCGGTCTCCTTCCAAAGATCAGATGGAATAAGGGAGGGGAGGAGGGTTTCTATCGCTCCTGCCGCGGTCAGCTCTTCGCGGATGATGTTCTCCATCTTTTTTAATGTTCTAAGTCCTACGGGGAGGAGACTGTAAACTCCGGCGGCCAACTTCCGTATCAGCCCGGCTCTTATCATCAGGCGATGGCTCGGTATCTCGGCGTCGGCTGGAACTTCCCTTACGGTGGGAGCAAAATACCGGCTTATCTTCATGCTACCCCTTTTATGGGAAAGGTTTTGTTAAACATCGTTAGGCATTATATGGCGAAAATGGGGTTTCGGAAATTTAAAAATCGATTCTTTTACCGGTAAACGGCGCTAAAGTTTATTTATCTCTTCCATTAGGGCGTTATAGAGGTTCTCTTCGGGCTCTTTCCTTATTATCTTCCCCCCTTTGAATATCACTCCGCAGCCGTCACCCCCGGCGATGCCGATATCGGCCTCCCTCGCTTCACCGGGGCCGTTTACGATGCACCCCATGATAGCGACCTTTATCGGCTTTTTGGTTTTTGCTATCTCGATCTCTGCTCTTCTGCTTATCTCTATCAGGTCGATCTCGCATCTCCCGCATGTAGGGCACGATATTACCTCGGGCGATATCCTTCGGATATCCAGCACCTTCAATATCTCAAAGCCTACTTTCACCTCAGTCACCGGATCCGCGGTAAGCGATACCCGTATCGTGTCGCCGATCCCTTCCTTCAGCAGTATCCCTATCCCGACAGCACTCTTGATAGTGCCAGAGAACTCGGAGCCTGCCTCCGAAATGCCGACATGGAGCGGGTAATCGACCTTTGCGGAAAGCTTCCTGTATGCCTCAACCGTCTTGTTTACGTCAGAAGCCTTGATCGAGACCTTTATCAGGTCGAAATTTAGTTCTTCGAGTATTGCTATATGTTCAAGCGCGCTTTCTACCATCGCTTCCACGGTGGGGCCGCCGTATTTGTCTATCTTTTCATTGGAGATCGATCCGGCGTTTACTCCGATCCGTATAGGGATGCTCCGTTCCTTTGCGGCTTTTACAACCTTTTCCACTCCCGCGCGTGACCCGATGTTTCCCGGGTTCAATCTAAGGCCGTCCGCGCCGGCTTCGATCGCCGCGAGCGCAAGCTGGTGTCTGAAATGAATGTCCGCAATAAGAGGGAGGGGACTTTCCTTTTTTACCGTTTTGAAAACTTCCGCTGCCTTTTCGTCCGGTACTGTGAGACGCACGATCTCACAGTTGGCTTCCTTCAGTTCATTAATCTGCTCAAGTATCGCCTTCGCATCGTGTGGGGGGCGGTTTACCATTGACTGCACGGAGATATCAGCCCCTCCGCCTATTGGCACGTTTCCGATATAGATGCGTTTAGTCTTTTTCATTTACCGTACATTCTACTTTATCAGGCCGGGTCTGTAATGAGGGGTTAGAAGTAGGAGGCAAAACTCTCATCTGTTTCATATACGGTGACCTTTGAAGGGAGCGCGGGGAGGTTGCCTGCAAGTTCGTCAAAGATCCATTTTGCCAGGTTTTCAGCGGTAGGATTCAGGTTGTCGAAAGGGGATATTTCGTTCAGCAGATGATGATCGAACCTGGAGATAATTTTCTTAAGCTCGCCTTCTGCAACGGCGAAGTCTATTACCATCCCTTTTCCATCCAGCTTTTCAGCGGCAAAAACGGCTTCGACCCGCCAGTTGTGCCCATGTAGGTTTTCGCATGGGCCTGAAAAATCGCGCAGGAAATGGGCCGAGGAGAATGATGCTTTTACACCTACCTCGTACATTGTCGACCTACCTTTTACCTGAAGAGGAATCTGGCTGGATAATCACAGATCGGGCCGCGCCTGTTTTCATATCCTTGGCGGAAACGCTCATAATGCCGTTTACGTTGACGTCGAACTGTACTTCTATCTGCGGCATTCCCATTGGTGCCTTCTCCACGTCCCCAAGGATGAACCTTCCGAGCTGTATGTTCTCTTTCGCGATATCCGAATTCCCCTGGAATATGCGCAATTCGACCTCGGTCTGGTCGTCGGCGATAGTGGAAAATATCTTTTTCTGCGTAGCTGGGATAGGCGTGTTCCGAGGAACTATAACCTCCGCCGCACCCCCTTCAATCTCGACGCCGAGCGCAAGAGGTGTGACATCCACGAGAACCTTGTTGGTAATCTGCCCGTTAATTATAGCCCCCTGAATGGATGCGCCAAGGGAAACGCACTCAATCGGGTTTATCCCGGCTTCTATCTTGCGTCCAAAATTTTCAATGATCATCTTGCGAATCACCGGGATCCTGGTGGAGCCCCCTACTAGAAGTATTCGGTCAATATCGTCCCTTTTTATACCGGCATCCTTGATCGTTCCGTGGGTAATTTCCATTAGGCGTTTTAAAATATCGGATAACATCATATTTAATGACTCAACGGTGATCTTCTGATCAAGATGGATAGGGCCATCCTGATTCGCCGTGATGAACGGAACGGACAGTCTGGCTTCCGGCGAGGTTGTGAGCATGAATTTTGTTTTTTCCGCTTCATCTTTCAGTTTTTGCAATGCCAGCTTGTCGCTTGCCAGGTCGATGTCGTTGGTTGTTTTAAACTCCGCGATAGCGAAATCGATTATCAGCCGGTCAATGTCATCCCCTCCGAGCGAATTGTCCCCCCCAGTGGCGAGCACTTCGAAAACGCCGTCAGCCATATTGAGAATGGAGACGTCGAATGTGCCGCCGCCGAAATCGAAGACAAGTATGTTCTGCTCCTCTTCGTTGTCGAGGCCGTATGACATCGCCGCGGCGGTAGGCTCGTTGATTATCCTCAATACTTCCAGCCCCGCAAGCCTCCCTATCTCCTGCACAGATTTCCGCTGTATCTGGTTGAAATAGGCGGGAACGGTGATAACAGCCTGGGTTATCTCCTGTTCGAGCGCGCTTTCAGCCTCCTCCTTGAGCCTTGAGACTATCATTGCCCCAAGCTGTTCGTGGGTGTAGGTTTTGCCATCTATTTTTATTATTTTTCCAGAGGTGAGATCGCGCTTGATGGAGCTGAATGTCCGTTCAGGATTCAGTACAGACTGCCTTTTCGCGTCCTCACCCACCAGGACTCCGCCTGTACGGGGGAAGCCGACAACGGAAGGGATATATTTTTTCCCTCCATAAAGGTGTATTAGGTATGGAAAGCCGTCTTTATAAATACCGATCTCGGAGGAGGTAGTTCCGAAATCAATACCGGCTACGAGGTTCTCTCTTGGTTTTGACATCACTGCTTAGTCTACAAAATTCATCCTGGAAAAGGGAGATTTCGGGCTTGCAGAAGCGCCATGGCAGACAGGAAACAGTATAAAGGGGTAGGGGGACAGTGAATTACAGGGCCTTTACGGCCTCATCCTCACTTTTAAAGACTTTAAACAGCCGGGTCAAACCTACCGTTTCAAGTACGTTTTCGACAGATTCATTCGGTCCAATAAGTCCAAACTTCCCCTTCTTGGACAATACCGATTTATAAACTGAAACAATGAACCCCACGCCAGCTGAGTCGATAATACCTACGTTTTCAAGGTTGATGGCAAATTTTTGGGTATCAGAGCTGTCTATTTGACCTTTTATGATCTCCCTTATCTCGCTGAGATAATTAAAGACAATATCCCCTTCCACGGTAAAAATACTCAAATCTCCAAGAACCTTTGATTCACATTTCATTTTTTTATTTATCCTGCAATTAGATATTAAAACTGTTTACCAGAGAACATTTACTCTATTTTCGAATCCCCTGCGGTTCACACATTATATCCAAATTTTGTTCTTGAATTCAATAATCAAAATTCAGAATTTTCAATATGATAAAATCGCGAAAATCCTTTCAGGCGTGTTTACCAGACATAAGAACAAAACGTTTAAGTCTCCGTATCCCTTCCAGTATATTTTTCGGGTCTGTCGTATAGCTGAAGCGAAGATATCCTTCGCCAGAGGCTCCGAAGTCTATCCCGGGGGTGACCGCAACCCCTGTTTCATTTAATATCCTGAAAGCGAGCTTGAGAGAATCTTTTGAGAGGAAGCGGCAGGAGACGAAGAGGTAGAAAGCCCCCTCCGGCTCATAGGTAACCTTAAATCCTGATTCGCGCAACCCTTCCATCAGGATATTCCTCCTTTTCATGTATTCCAAGCGCATTTTTTCCGCGTCCTTCAAACCCGTCGCAAGCGCGGCGATGGCGGCATCCTGTGCTATTGAGTTGGGAGATATCTGAAAGTTCTGTTGAACCTTCTGCATTGGCCTTATAAATTCCATCGGGGCGATGACATATCCTATCCGCCATCCTGTCATGGCGAATCTCTTGGAGAAACCGCCAAGCACAAATGCGTTGTCGGTATATTCCAGAATTGTGTGTGCTTTTTCACCGTATGTGAGGCCATGGTAAATTTCATCCGATACGATGATGGGATCCAGTTTGGCGAGCTCCTTCATGATCTTTGGCGTCATCACCGCGCCGGTAGGATTGGAAGGTGAATTTATCAGTATCGCTTTAGTTTTAGGGGTGATTTTCTCCTTCACTCTGGCAGGGGAGAGCTGGAAACCTTCTTTCTCGAGAAGTTTTACATATGTTGGCTTCCCTCCGAGGAAGGTAATATAGTTCGGATAACATGAGTAGTGAGGAGTGCCTAGAATTACTTTGTCCCCTTTGTTGACCAACGCGGCAAAGGTGAGTAGGAGCCCGGCGGAAGAGCCGTTGGAAACAATCACCTGTTCAGGCGCGATGGTAATTCCGTACTCTTTCCGATAGAATTTGCATATCTCCTTCCGCAGTTCAATTGTTCCCATTGAATGCGTATACCTTGTATGTCCTTTTTTTATTGCATCGATCCCGGCCCGGCTGACCGGAGCCGGGGTTTTAAATTCGGGTTCGCCAACCTCGAAGTGGACGATATTCCTCCCTTTCTTTTCCAACTCTTTGGCCGCTTCAAGTATGTCCATCACCTTGAAGGAGGAAATTTCGGTAGACCTTCTGGATGCCTTGGTCATTGCGAGATCCTGCCGAAATGGAAATTGAGGATCGATAGCATGGCAATGGCTGCGGTTTCTGTGCGGAGAACCAAACTCCCAAGTCCAGCCGAAATGAATCCAGCCTTCCTTAGTTTTTCGACCTCCTTGTCAGAAAGACCTGCCGGGGGGCCGATAAGCGCCAAAACGGTTTCGGAATATTTTGCTCCATCAAGTACACTTTTCAGGTCGTTCTCTCTTTCCCCCTCCCAGAGCACTATCTTCAATCCTGCTTCCGGGAGTTCTTCCAGCGAAACCGCTGATATCTCCATAGCATCAGCCCTGCCGCACTGCTTGAGCGCCTCGTGAGCCACCTTTTCAAGCCTGGTCATCTTTTGCGGGGAAAGGGCGGGGGAGATTGAGCGCTCCGCGGCAAAGAGGAAGATCCTGTTGCATCCCAGCTCTACCCCTTTCTGCACTACGATCTCCATTACAGACGGTTTGCTTATCCCGAGAGCAAGGGAAATTTCAGGTTTTCCCTGCGGATTAATTTGTACCTCGCCAATAGGGGTTACCAATACCGAGTTTTCGCTTATTCTGTCGACAACCGCGTCGAAGACCTTCCCATCCTGTGAGGAAATTTTCAGTCTATCGCCCGATTTTTTCCTCAATACCGTGATGATGTGTTTTGCATCACTGCCGGATATGACCGCTTCCCCCTCAGAAAGAGCTTTTACCGGCCAGATCCTCATTTGTAAGTTTCTTTGAGGTCCCCATACTTGATGGCGCATAGGGCGCTACACATGGTGCAGGTATCTTCATCACTTTCAGGAGCTGAGCCTTTTCGGAAATCGGACGCCTTTTTAGGGTCAATAGCCTCGGCTATCTGGGTCTGCCAGTCCAGCTTCTTTCTGGCCCGCGCCATTCTGTTGTCCCATTCGATCTGTCCATTGCCCAGCTTGCAGATATCGGCGGCATGAGCTGCTATCCGGGCCGCTATCACCCCTTCACGGATATCATCGGCTGTAGGGAGCCGTAGATGTTCAGAAGGGGTAACAACGCAAAGGAAATCGGCCCCAGCCCTCGCGGCAATGGCGCCGCCAATAGCGGCGGTAATATGATCGTATCCGGGGGCGACATCGGTAACAAGCGGTCCCAGGACATAGAACGGGGCGTTATTGCAAAGCCTCTTCATTAGGATCATGTTAGCTTCTATCTGGTCCATCGGCATATGGCCGGGGCCTTCAATCATTACCTGAACACCCGCTTTTTTTGCCCTGGATGCGAGTTCGCCGAGCACGATCGTCTCCTGAACCTGCCCCCGATCCGTTGCATCCGAAAGACAGCCCGGCCTCAAACCGTCACCAAGTGAGAGGGTCATATCGTACTCTCTGGCAATATCGAGGAGGCGGTCGAAATGTTCAAAAAGTGGGTTTTCTTCACCGGTATATTTCATCCACTTGGTGGTAATGGCCCCGCCGCGGCTGACGATATCCAGGATTCGCCCTTCCTTTTCGATCCTTGAGACAGATTCCCTCGTTACTCCGCAATGAACCGTGATGTAGTCGACGCCGTCTTTCCCATGCTGTTCGATAGTATCGAAAATGTGTTCAGCGGTCATATCGCCAAGGAGGCTGTCACCTTTTATGTTTTCACAAACAGCCTGATATATCGGGACAGTTCCGAGCGGGACAGGTGCGTTTTCGATAATCGTCTGCCTGATATGGCGTATATCACCACCGGTTGACAGGTCCATAACCGTGCTGGCGCCGGCATCCACCGCTACGCGCAGTTTTTCGAGTTCATCCTGAAGGCTTTGTTCGTCGACCGATGTTCCTAGGTTCGCATTGGTCTTTGTACTCATTTTTCTACCAATACCAATAGCTCGGAAACTCCGTTTATTATTGAACGGTATTACCACAGAACCATCTTCCACCAGTTGGCGCACCTCTTCCAGGGATAGCTTTTCATCTAATGCTACCTGCTCCATTTGCGGGGTTATTTTTTTGTTTCTTGCCGCTTCCAACTGCGTTGCCATCGCTACTCCTTAATTTATTTGCTTGAATTATATACTAATGATAATCGCACAATTAAAATTCGAATACCTCAATTTTATTTGGATGATAGAGAAATCGCTTATTTACAGCTTTTTCAATTGAATTTCCAGTTCTGCGATCATCTGTGGCGTATTACCGGGAGCCGGGAAGCTTTCGAAACGTGTAAATATTGATGCGTTGCATCTAAATTTTGAGTATTCTTATCTTGGAAATACCGCTTTTCAAACCAGAAAAAGAGCAAATCCAGTCCGCCAGCAAATGACATGTTGCTTAATTTACAGGCATTCAAAAACATGCAATGCTTAAATGAAAGGCATATTGTTGGTAACGGAAATGAATAGTCATGATAATACAATGCCTTGAAAAAGGCATCCAAGTTGCTTATTGATATATTCAAATATGGGCGTTCAATAGCTGAAAAACGATGATATTCAATGCAATTACGCACAAGTTGCTCCAAAAGACAGGGGGGATTGGAAAATGAAAAAGATTGAGGCGATTGTGAAACCTTTCAAACTGGGAGAGGTGAAGGAAAAGCTTATTGAGATCGGCGTTCAGGGGATGACTGTAACCGAGGTAAAGGGGTTTGGAAGACAAAAGGGGCATACTGAGCTCTATCGCGGCACGGAGTACAACATTGATTTTCTTCCGAAGGTAAAACTTGAAATAGTGATCCCTGACGAATTGGCTGAAAAGGTAATCGAGGTCGTCATCGATGGAGCTCGTACCGGTCAAATCGGGGATGGGAAGATATTTATCAGCAATATTGAAGAGATAGTAAGAATAAGAACCGGGGAGCGCGGGAAGGAGGCTATCTAATGTTATATAGAATAGGCAAATCAACTCTGTCTGCATTTATTGTAGTTCTTTCTCTTTCTTCAATCACAAACGCCGGTGAAGTAACAGTTACCGAACTTAAGGTGATAAGCGATACGCTTTGGGTACTTATTGCCGGGGTGCTGGTATTTTTCATGAACACCGGTTTCGCGATGATCGAATCGGGCCTTTGCCGGGCAAAGAACACGGTGAACATACTTTCAAAAAACGTAATTGTTTTTGCGGTTGCATCTGTGGTTTTTTGGGCTGTCGGTTTTTCAATAATGTTTGGAGACGGGAACGTATTATTCGGGAGTAACGGATTCTTTCTGGCCGGGGCCGATAACTCTCCGATGACTGGAGAGGAATATCGTGGAGTCTATAGCTCGATCTCCTGGGCAGCAGTGCCGTTAACCGCAAAATATTTCTTTCAAATGGTATTTGCGGCCACAGCGGCAACGATCGTCTCAGGCGCTGTAGCAGAGAGGATCAAGTACCTCTCGTTTTTCATATTTTCCATTCTCCTTGTTGGAATTATTTATCCAATAACCGGACACTGGACCTGGGGTGGAGGTTTTTTATCCGAACTTGGGTTTGTAGATTTTGCAGGTTCTACTGTTGTCCACTCTGTAGGCGGGTGGGCCGCGCTTACTGGCGCGATTATTTTAGGCGCCAGGAAGGGTAAATTCAGCAGGGATGGTATTCCTCTTCCGCTTCCAGGACACAACATGGGATTTGCGACTGTTGGAATGTTCATCCTTTGGCTTGGATGGTTCGGTTTTAATCCCGGCTCCACAATGGCCGCGGATCCAGAGGCGATCTCCCTGATCATGATAAATACGAATCTTGCGGCAGGAACAGGTGTCCTTATGGCATCGCTAGTTTCAATACTGAAGATCGGGAAGCCGGATCTTTCCATGGCTTTGAATGGAGCTCTTGCCGGGCTCGTGTCGATTACTGCCGGATGCGACGGAGTATCGCCGTTCGCGGCTGTTTTGATAGGGAGCATCGCGGGGATTTTGGTTGTCTACTCAATACTTTTTTTCGACAAGTTGAAAATCGACGATCCGGTAGGTGCCGTCTCTGTGCATTTGGTGAACGGCGCCTGGGGTACCTTGGCTGTCGGATTATTCAACGTCGGGTCCGGCCTGTTTTACGGCGGCGGACTAAAACAAATACTGATCCAAATAGCGGGCATTGGAATTATCGGCCTCTTCGTTGTAATACTCAGCTCCCTGATATGGATTTTAATTAAGAAAACAATCGGCCTCAGGGTTGGTGATGAGGAGGAATCCATCGGGTTGGATATTGGAGAGCATGGCATGGAAGCCTATCCGGATTTTTCCAGAAGGTCGGTAATATGAGGCGGAATGATTTAGCCTCATCTATCTCTGTCCGGGGGAGGTGGCATGTTAACGGCTATTGGTTTAAAGAATATTACGAAAAACAGTTTATGCAGATACTTGATTTTAATCAGAATAAGAGGAGGTAAGGGATACCCGAATATTATTTGATTGTGTTGTGCGAAGGTATAAAGTAAATTTACATTTTTTAAATTGAGTTTTTAGGAGAAATAGGATGGGGATGACAGGCAAGGATGTAGTCAAGTTTATCAAGGACAATGACGTAAAAACGGTCGATTTCAAGTTCATGGATTTTATCGGCCTCTGGCAGCATACAAGCTTCCCGGCATCGCATGTCGATGCGGATATGCTTGAGGAAGGGCACGGATTCGATGGTTCATCAATACGTGGGTGGCAGCCGATTCACGCATCGGACATGATGCTTGTGCCGGATACCAATACTATGATCATTGATCCGTTCTTCGATAGGAAAACAATAAGTCTGATCTGTAATATAGTCGACCCGATTACAAGGGAAGGTTACTCAAGGGATCCACGCTACATTGCGCAGAAAGCGGAAGCGTATTTGAAATCAACAGGCATTGGCGATACGGTGTTCATTGGGCCTGAGGCAGAGTTCTTTATTTTCGACGACATCAGATACAGCACTGCCCCTGGACACTCCTTCTTTCATCTTGAGTCGGTAGAGGCTCAATGGAACACCGGCAGGGATGAAAAACCTAACCTGGGATACAAACCGAGATATAAAGAGGGCTATTTCCCAGTTCCTCCGACAGATTCAACAGTGAACCTGAGGAATGAAATGGTTCAGGTGATGGAAGAGTGCGGCATTAAAGTTGAGTGTCAGCATCATGAGGTTGCTACAGCAGGCCAAGGGGAAATTGACATGAGGTTTGCACCATTGGTTGAGATGGGAGACAAGCTGAATCTCTTTAAATACATAATTAAGAATGTAGCTCGAAGGAATAACAGAACTGTCACTTTCATGCCGAAACCGATACTCAATGATAATGGATCGGGAATGCATGTTCACCAATCGATCTGGAAGGACGGAAAACCTCTCTTTGCGGGGAACGGTTATGGCGGTATGAGCGATACGGCCTTATACTACATCGGTGGTATTTTGAAACATGCCAAAGCTCTTGCGGCGCTGTGTGCGCCAACCACGAACTCCTACAAGAGACTCGTTCCCGGCTTTGAAGCCCCTGTGAATCTGGCTTATTCCAGCAGAAACCGCTCGGCATCAATAAGGATTCCCATGTATTCAAACAGCCCAAAAGCGAAGAGGATAGAGGTCAGGTTCCCGGATCCATCCTGCAATCCTTACCTCGCCTTTACAGCAATGTTAATGGCTGGTCTTGACGGCATTCAGAATAAAATTGACCCTGGTGAGCCTCTTGATAAGGATATATACGGACTCTCTCCTGAAGAGCTTTCGGAGATTCCGGCACTTCCAGGTTCACTCGGCGATGCGCTGAACGAACTGGAGGAAGATCATGAGTTTCTTCTCAAGGGTGACGTGTTCACTGACGATGTTATTGAAACCTGGATCGATTATAAGCGTCAAAAAGAGGTAAAGCCGGTAAATATGGCTCCAAATCCGGTTGAGTTCGCTCTTTATTACGATATTTGATTCTTTGAAATATCCCGTTCCGGCAAAACCGGGACGGGATATTTTCATAAAACTTTTTTCTATGTTAGTTTAGAAGCAATAAAATGAATTTGCCTAAAATCCAAATGGGGATATTTTCAAAATAAATGCTCAAAATAATTCTCTGCGAAGACGACCCTCTGCTACGCAAGACTTTGAAAGAATTCCTCAATTCACTTGGGCACGAGGTTATTGAAGCGGTAGATGGCACGGAGGCGCTGGATTTTCTGGCCAGCCAGAGTGTGGATATGATAGTTAGCGATATTCATATGCCGTCAATGGGAGGAATGGCATTGCTGGAAAAATTAAGATCCGATAAGAATATGGTACCTTTTATATTGATGACAGGAAAACCGGAAATCGAATCTTTCTTAAAAGGGATGCACAATTTTGGCGCTTTTGATTATATTCAGAAACCATTTGATTTCGATCTTCTTGTCAAAATGATTGGAAGACTGGAAAATAAAAATCACATTCATTGAAAAGGTGGGCTATTTGAAACAGCAACTGTTTTTTCTTCTTCTGGTGTTATCCTTTTTCTCCTGTAATACCCAAACATCCCAAAAGGGAGCAAGCAGAGATGAGATTGCGTCTATTCTTAAAGAGAATCCGGAAATTATATTAGACGCAATGAAGGGGCGAGAGATTGAATTGTTTGAAATTGCCCAAAAAGGGGCGATAGAAAAACAACAGCTAGAAACTCAAAAAAGAAGAAACGCTGAATTGAAAAATCCAAAAGTCCCTTTTATCGAGGAAGGGCGGCTATTTCGGGGAAAGCAGGGGGCGAAAGTTACAATCGTAGAATATTCCGATTTTGAATGTCCGTTTTGCGCCAAGGGAGCAATGACGGTAAAAGCGGTTCTTGAAAAATACGGCGACAATATAAGGTTTGTGTATAAGCACAATCCTCTCTCGTTCCATAAACAGGCTTTGCCGGCCGCTATGTATTTTGAGGCAATAGGAATGCAGAGCCAGGAGGAAGCGTGGAAGTTTCACGATATGATCTTCAGTAATCAGGATCTGCTTAAAAACGGCGAATCAGGCTTTCAAAAATTGATTTCACGTTTGAAAATCGATAAAGAAAAATTGAAAAACGATTACAACGGGAAAGCCGTTGCAGGGATAATATCAAGTGATATGGCGGAGGCAAAGAAGTTCGGCTTTGGCGGCACGCCAACATTTTTGGTAAATGGCATCACTATAACAGGAGCTCAACCTGAGGGAAATTTCGCGGAAATCATAGATTTTCTGCTCAAGGAAAGCATGTAAATTACTGTTTATCAGCTCAACATTAGTCAAATAAAGCATAATTTATTATCTTGAATATTTCATAAAAAAAATATATTATTTGTCCAAGTGGGAACGCGTACGGCAGAATTAAAATGCCGCGAAAAGATAGGATACCTTGGCCGTTTAAAGTGGAAATGCCAGGTATCGGAAAATTTTAGTATGGTATTATGTTAACTTATGGTTGAATAATACTGTGCTGAGTTGTAAAGGCAAACCTAAATTACTCCGCTTTACCGGTTTGTAAACCGGAAATGGAGAAAATAGGAGTCAAGCTACGGACAAGTTGAGAAGGCATGCAATTGGTGTAATGTGGTGATGCAAAATAAATTAATAACATTGCAACTATTTTATAAAAGGAGTTGGTCATGGCGCAAACATTCAAAGACAGACTAAAGATATTAATGCAAGGGGAGCGCCCTTATACTTGGTCAAAAAAAGTTGGGATTGAAAAAGGGCTTTTCCAGTACTACTGGCAAAAGGGGAAGATTCCGACATATGAAAATCTTTTGAAAATTCAAAGGTATTCAGGTTGTTCCCTTGACTGGCTCCTGACAGGGAGAAACGTAGCATTTGACAAGGTCGACAATTTGCCAATGGTAAGCGAAAAGACCCCAAAATACGGCGCAAGAAACCTAAGATTGTCTACTGTAATATCCAAGATCAGAGATATTTACAGCAAAAAAACTGATAAAGATATAGAGGTTTTTGAATACATGGTGAATGCGGTTCTTACCAAAAAATCGTAAACCGAACCCGCTATCAGCTGATATTATAGTTCCTTGTTGATAGCGGGTTTTTACGTTTTGCCATCATCATGAAGCGGTTTGGCGGAGACATTTAGATACATGTATTTGGAAATGGTACACATATAAGTGTTGAAGGTTGCAAAAATGATGCTATCATTAATTGTTGTCATGCGTTTTGCATGCTAGTACAATGTTAACTTAATATTGATATAGAAGATGACAAAAAAAATGGTTAAAATTGAGATGGCGAATTCACGATTCGTCCGTACCGAATTGAAAGATCACGCCTCTGAGTTCATTCACTACGCAAAATACGCCGGCTACATGCTAGGGAGTTTTAATAAGCATCTGGCTTTGGCGAAAATATATCCGCTAAAACCCGAAATTGCCGAAAGAAATCACAGGCTGATAATTGAAACGACACTTGCCAATGCCAAAATTCTGTTTCAGATAACCCAGATCTACCCCTCCTTTAAAAACTGGATGATAAAACCGATTACTCCTGGTGTTGAGCTTGGACATGCGCTTAGAAAAAAACTGATACAGCAGGCCTTGGCTGAAAATGCTGAACCCAAGCCTAAAAGCGCCAAGACTACAGCAAAAAAGAATGTCGTGGCAAAACCTAAAACTGCAAAAAAGAGTTCCAAAACGGTAAAGAAAAGCGTTAAAAAGAGCGTTGCGAAAAAAGCGAAAGTCAAAATAAAGAAAAAATAATATCTGGAACCGCCACTTACCAAGCCCGATTCAAAATTTGAAATTCTGCTGTTCTCTGTAATCAGCGCCGTCATCTATGAAAAATATGCAAATTAGATCAATAAAAGACGTATTTCTCCCGACCACCAGTGAAGAGGCGTCTCAAAGAGGGTGGAATTCAATAGACATCCTGTTAATAACAGGAGATGCCTATGTGGATCATCCTAGTTTCGGTATTCCGTTGATTGGGAGATGGCTGGAACGTCTTGGATATCGGGTCGGAATCGTAGCCAGGCCTCGAACTGATACTGTCGAAGATTTCAAGCGTTTCGGACGCCCCACACTCTTTATAGGGATCTCATCCGGCGCCGTGGACAGCATGTTGAACAACTATACGGCAAACAAGAAAACGAGAAGCGACGACCAGTACGCCCCTGGAGGGAAAGGGGGTGGCAGGCCTGATTATGCGGTTTCGGTATATACAGAACTCGCAAGGAGAGCCTTTCCAGATACACCTATTTTATTGGGTGGCGTAGAGGCAAGCTTGAGAAGGATCGCTCACTACGATTACTGGATGAACAAAGTGCGCCCATCAATCCTGAAAAGCGCTGACGCAGACCTTCTTGTGTACGGCCAGGGAGAAAAAACCGTAACCGAGATTGCGGAAATTTTAAGTAAGTCTGCCGATGAAACCGGATACGTTTCTCGAGGCGGTAATCTTTATAGAAAAGCTATTGAGAAAATCCAGGAGTTGAGAGGCGTTGCATACGTAACCACTAAGGAGGCGGCACGGGAGCTGGAACCCCGGCTTACTCTCCCTTCGTTCAAGGAGGTAGCCAACGATAAAAAGAAGTTCGCGCGAGCGGCATATTTCGTTGAGCTTGAGGCGAGCCCGTATAACGGCAAGAGGTTGGTGCAGTATCACGGCGATTCTGCCGTAGTAGTAAATCAGGCGCAGCTGCCGATATCCACGGAGGAGTTCGACTCAATATACACGTTGCCTTTTACGCGCGAACAGCATCCATCCTATACGGAGAAGATTCCAGCAGGGGAGATGATAAAATTCTCTATCGCATCAAACAGGGGATGTTTTGGGGGGTGCAGTTTTTGCGCCATCACACTCCATCACGGAAGGATAGTCTCTTCACGCTCGGAAAAGAGCATACTTCAAGAGCTGGAATCTTTAAATTCGGTGAATGGATATCGAGGTCAGATCAGCGATATCGGCGGTCCGACCGCGAATATGTATCGGCTCGACTGCGTGAGCAAGGAGATACAATCGGTGTGCAGAAAAATGTCATGCGTTTTCCCAACAATATGTCCTCATCTGGTTACCGATCATACCCCACAGGTGAAACTGCTTGAGAAATCCCGCAAGGTGCCAGGCGTTAAAAAGATATCTATCGGTTCAGGTGTGCGATACGACATAGCTTTCGCGGATAGGAAGTCAGGTGAGAAGTATCTGAACGACCTTATAAAACACCATGTAGGTGGTCAATTGAAGATTGCTCCCGAACATGTCGATGATGAAGTCCTGTATCTTATGAAAAAGCCGAGGATGGAGGAGTTTGAAAAGTTTGTGGAATTTTTCAAAAGATCAACGCAGGAAGCCGGGAAAGAACAGTACATAATCCCTTATTTCATCAGCGGTTTTCCAGGTTCTACACACGGAAAGATGAAAAAGGTGCATGATTTTCTGACGGCGAGGCGGTGGAACGTTCAACAGGTGCAGGCATTTATACCAACCCCTATGACATTGGCTACGGCGATGTACTGGTCTGAAATGGATCCTAAGACACGAAAGAGCCTCTGGGTTGCCCGTGAATATAAAGACAGGAAAGAACAGCAGGATCTGCTTCAGCCGTGGAAAGAGAGAGCACGAAAGAAGGGGAGGGGCTAGAACTTTTCTTCGGCGATATCTGGAAGCAAAAACCTGCTCGATTTTCTCAGGTTCATCTGGTACATGAAGCCGGATGATACAGCGCCGATATCAGCTTCATGATAGATGAATTCAAATATCTCGTCAGCGCGGCTTTCATCCACTACGATGGAAATAATCTCCACTTCGATCTCGGACTGGAGGGTCGATCTTTTTGTGCCGCTTCCGCGGCCGTTCCATACGTTGGTGGAATCTATCCCTTTATCCCTGTGAAGCTTCTTCTCAATATCGACCGCTTTCCCTTTTGGGAGAATGCAGGTGATAAGCTTGCATTTCGAAAGAATATCCATCTTCAGATAGCCTTTATACTATCCTGATGCAGAGCGCATTTGGAAGGTTTACCCACGTCTTTCCTTTTCCTCTTTTTCGCGTTTCAATTTCTCCAGAATGACCTGCGGTATGTAGGTCGCCGCTTTTTCCAGTTGCGTGATATAGATGATTCCCATCCCGGGAGTATCCAGATTGCCTGCCAGATACATTGCCTCGAATATCCTTTCCACCTGTTCGGAAGAGACGACGATCTCAATTATCTCCTTGCCAACTTCAACGGCGACACCAAGCACCCCGAGCCTCTCGCGGACACCCATACCCCTTCCGTAATGCACTGTGGCCCCCTGTGCGCCAGCGCTACGTGCGGCGGTAATTATACTGTCCGCCAACCCTTTCTGAACAATGCAGGTTATGAGGGCGACGTCTGTAAGAACAGTTATCTCTCGTTTATTCATGACTTAATATGCCTCCGCTTGGGCGTTTATGAGCCTGGTCTCCTGGCTGGTTTTTCTGGTCCACTGAACCAAAATCCCGGTAAACAATACTGAAAGAATCGGACATATGGAAGCCATCGAAAGAATGCCAAATCCTTCGGTGGCGTCCATGGCGTTTCCGAATCCAAGGCCGAGAGCCAGAACCAGCGGGACGGTTATCGGACCGGTGGTTACCCCTGCGCTGTCCCATGCGATGTTAACAAATTCTTCTGTTGAAAAATAGGTGAGCACAAGAGCGAGAGCGTAGCTTGGAAGGAGCATATAGGCCAGCGGGATTTGGTATATGAGCTTCAATACGCCGAGCGAGATTCCAAAGCCGACGCCTATC
>JAOUMJ010000012.1 GCA_029881495.1 Nitrospinota bacterium
CACCTTTGCCGTTAGCGAGCATCAGCGCGAGGAGATACTGCGCGCGGGGATAACCCTTCTCCGCCGCCATTTGGAAATATTTCGCCGCTTCCCTGCTGTCTTTCTTCTTCAGCCCTCTACCGGTCAGATAGATGTGGCCGAGCCGGAACATCGCCTTTGAATGATCCTGCGCCGCCGCCATCGTATACCACGGCACCGCCTTGCCGAACTCCCTCATCGGGTCTCGCCCCATGAAATATATCTCGCCAAGCTCATAGGCGGCGGCCCTGTGCCCTTTCTCCGCAGCCATTTTGTAATATTTTATCGCCTGCTCGTATCCGCCGTCGGGAACCTCCGGCACGTTTGCGTATATTCCGGCAAGACGGTACTGCGCCTCCACCACTCCGCTCTCGGCGACAGGGAGAAAATACTTTGCCGCCCTGGTGTAACTCCTCTTCACCCCTCTGCCGTCAAAATACATCCCGGCTATCTTGTACGAAGCCACGATATCGCCAAGAATGGCGGCCCTCTCGTACCAGAACGCCGCCTTCGCGTCGTCCGGCTCTATCAGTTTTCCATCTTCAAATATCTCGCCGAGTCTTCGTGAGGCGGCGGAGACATTCTCAAGCGCGACAACTTCGTACCACTTGATCGCTTCAATGATGTTCCTGTCGACACCGTTTCCGGTTTCGTAGAGAGCTGCCATTTTCATCTGCGCGTCGAGATTCTTCTGCTTCGCCGCCATGAAATACCATTTCGCCGCCTCTTTCATATCCCTCTTTCTTATTTCACCCTTTTCGTACATCAAGGCAACCCACATCTGCGCGCCCAGATCACCCGCGCCAGCCGCCATCTCGTACCACTTCGCCGAAAGCGAAAGATCAGGTGAAACGCCGATACCTTCTTCGAATATTTTGGCAAGCCTCAGCTGTGCGTCTATGTTCCCCTGCTCACCGACCTTTGTGTACCACTTGATCGCCATCTCCATCTCCGGCTTTTTTGTACCTTCGCCAAGCTCGTACATCCTTGCGAGGAGATAAGCTCCGTCGAGGTTCCCCTGGTCGGAAGCGCGCTGATACCACTTTATGGCGCTCGTGTAATCACGATTGACCCCTTTACCCGTGTAATAGATGTCGCCTAGTTTTACCTGCGCGGCGGGGTCGCCCATCAGTGCGGCCTGCCTGTACCACCAGGAAGATCTCGTAAGGTTTTTGGGGATCGACCCGCGATCCTCCGCCCAGAACTCCGCAAGGCTGTGCTCTATCTTGAAATACCTCGAACCGTTCACCGTATCGGTTTTCTTCTTTAAATCCTTGTCGGCCCTCAGCTCTTTTTCCGCATCCTTGTCCCCGGGATACGAAGGGGCATCCTTGTAACCGCTCAATGCCGTCTGATACCACTTCAAGGCGTTCTCGTAGCTTAAGGGTACTCCGTCTCCGGTCTCGAACAGCTTTCCTATCTCATACGCGCCACCCATCTCACCGCCGTCCGCCGCGGACTTGAAATAAATGTAGGCTGTCTTTGGATCCCTTGCCACCCCTTTGCCCGTCATATATATTCTTCCAGCGTTGAGGAGAGCCATGTTGTGCCCCTTCTCCCCCGCCTTCTCATACCATGAAACCGCTTCAAAAATATCCTTGTTCACACCGCTACCTGTTTCAAGCATCAATCCAAGCGTGAACTGCGCTTCGGTATGACCCTTTACGGCCGCTTTCCTTATAAGGACGGCGGCGGCTCTTTCGTCTACCGCTATTCCGTCCCCTTCGCGCATCTTCCTGCCGAGCATGTATTCCGCTTCTACATAGCCGTGCGCCACCGATTTCTTATACCAGCCGATGGCGCTCTCCCCTTTTTCCGCTTTTGTGCGCCCCAGATCGATAAACTTCGCCAGTCGATACTCCGCTTCGGGATCCCCCTGCGCGGCGGCCTTCCGATACCAGCTTGCGGCCCTCAGGTAATCCCTGTATATCTTTACTTTTTTTTCTTTCCCTCTTTTATCTTCATCATCAAGGTCTGCCTCTTCCGGTATCGCCTCGCCGCTGTCCATGACCATCTTTACGAATTCGTCGCCGACCTCGTAACCCATTTCATATACGGCACCGAGCGTACGCTGTGCTTCTACATGATTCTGCAGTCCCGCCTTCTCAAGCCACCCTATCGCCGCGACCGGATCCCTGTCGACATCGTCGCCATCCATGTATTTCATCCCGAGCCTGAACTGCGCCTCGGCATGCCCCAGCTCGGCGGCCTTTTGGTACCAGAAGATGTTCTCCAGCGGATCGCGTTTTGTCCCTTCCCCCTTGTCGAGAAGATCTGCGAGAGCGAACTGTGCGTCAGCGTTTTCATGTTCCGCCGCTTTTCTGAACAAATCGACCGCGTGGAAAGTAGCGCCATCCTCCAAACTGAGTTTCCCCAGGTAATACTCCGCGTCGCCCGAACCCTGCTCTGCCGCTTTTTCAAGCCAGAGCTTTGCTTCTACTCTGTCATTCTTTCCGCCTCGGCTGTAATACGCCTTTCCTAGGTTATACTGCGCGTCCATCAGGCCGGCCTTTGCCGATTCGAGATAAAGCGCTATAACCTTGTCGTAATTCTTTTCGCCCCCTTCGCTACTCTCCATTATCTTGGCAAGCCTGTTCTTCGCCCCGGCATGTCCCAAGTCGGACGCATGCCGGTACCATGTAACGGCGTTAGAATCATCCCGCGGTTCCAGCAATCCGAGGTCGTACAGCATCGCCAAACGGAAAGCGGACTCGGCATTGCCGGCGAGAGCCGCACTTTTGTACCACTCTTCCGCCTTGCCGAAATCCCTTATAACGCCTATCCCTTTTTCATATGCCCTGCCTGTTTCCATCTGTGCTTCGATATGTCCCTGCGTGGCGGCTTTTTCATACCAGCTAGAGGCGGAAACCGGATCCTTGTCTAGACCTAGCCCCTCCGTAAAAATAGTGCCAAGCCTGAACTGCGATTCGACGTGTCCCTTGTCGCCCGCCTTCATATACCAGTACGCGGCGTTCAGAGAGTCCTGCGCTCCACCCTCACCCCTTGCAAGCATGTCGGCAATGAGGAACTGGGATTCCATATGCCCCTGCATGGCGGCCTTTTCATACCAGCTTCGGGCCGCCGGTTGGTTTCCGTCGCCGTAGTAAATCTGGGCCAATCGATATTGAGCTTCCGGGTGACCGCTTTCTGCCGCCTTGCCAAGCCAAAGCTTAGCCTCTTGCGCGTTGTCATCACCCAGCCTGTTGAAGTAAATGAAACCGAGCCTGTATTGTGCTTCCACCACACCCTGCTCCGCGGCCTTGCGGTACCACTCTTCAGCGCCCACGGAGTCGGGTCTCACACCGTCGCCGCTATCCAGCATTAACGCGAGCCTTGCTTGCGCGTCTGCAATTCCCTTTTCCGACGATTTGCGATACCACTTAACAGCCTCTTCATGGTTCGTGGCTGTCCCTGTCCCCTTGTCATACATGACCGCGACTTTATACTCGGCATCGGTAATGCCATGCTTTGCCGCCTTGAGAAGCCACTTGAAAGCTTGAACGTCGTTCTTTTCTACCCCCTGTCCCTTTTCATAGAAAATCCCGACACGGTATTGAGCCTCCGGCTTCCCCCAATCGGCCGATCTCTTGAACCATTGAAAGGCCTCAACATGATCCTGGGGAACCCCTCTCCCCTGCTCATATATTTCACCCAGTGTATACTGTGCGAGGATATGACCGGATATGCCGGCTTTTTTGTACCATTCGATCGCAGTTTGCATATCCATTTCCGGGTTTTTATCGCTACTGTAGAAATTCCCCATCAGGTACCGGGCCTCGGAATCTCCGGCATTTGCCGATCTCTCCAGAAGAGCCAGCTCGCGGGGATCGGAAGGGATCGGCACGGAAATCTTCCCATAGCCGTTGGCATATGCGTGTTCGACAGGCAAAAAACACGCTAATAGAGCAATTATCAATAGCCTGGACATCATCCCTCTTCCGTTAAATGTAAGCAAACCCGTTATTCTGCTTATCGGCAAAAAGCATCAAATCCTGAGCAGATTATTATTTTCCCGATAAATTCATTTTGCACCAGCGGCGTGATAGAATCACTAGCGTTATGCATAAAATCGCGGTTGTGGATCCTAATGAGAAGTTCTCTTCATTCGCCGTTTTTTCCGAAAGTTTCCAAGGGGTTGCCCTTGAGAACACTGGACAGGTGAACGGCAATTTTCTGGATAAAGGTGAGACCGCGGCCAAACTGAAGGGGGAGCTTGAACGCCTCTGCCCTGAAGGATTCTCCCTCATCCTCCTCATTCCCCGGCATCTCGGGCTGGTGACTTCTGTCGCGATCCCGGCAAAATCTCCGGATATCATCGGGAAAATGATGGAATTTGAATTTCCCAGACATTTCCCCCTGAAAAAGGAGGAGTTGATCGCGGATTATTACATCGCATCCCGAAATGAGGATAGCTTCGAAATAAACCTTGCGGGGATGAAACGGGAAGATTTCGAAAAATGGATGACTCTATCGAATGACGCGGGACTATACCCCGATGGAGTTTCGCTTTCATCCGCCGCATCCCTACCTGTGCCAACCGGCTACGCAAACGGCATCCCGGGAGGGGCGGAAATGCCATCCAAAAGAGTTTTTATCTCCATATCCGCTGAAGGGTTTGAGTTAAGCTTGGTGAAAAAAGAACGGATAATGTATTCCAGGTTCACCCGTTTCAAACCGCCGATAGACGAAAAATACTTTTTTTCCGAAGAGCCGTGGGATGACTCAAGCGCAACCTCCGCCGCAAAACAGGTACAGGAAGAGTTTCAGCGCGTTCGCCTTGTATCGGGAATAGAGGGGATAGATGATTATCTCCAAAGAATTTTCATCTCTGGCGGCGGGATGCTAAGGGGGAAGATCGCCTACAAGCTGGGGGGTATCCCTGAATTCACGAAATCCGACATTACAAAACTGCCGGGCAACGACAGCAAAAGCGGTTTCGACTATACGGCAGTCGCTCAGGGGATGCTGGGGATAGACGAGGGGGTAAGGTTCAACCTTATTCCGAAAAAACAGCGCAGATCGATGTTCGATCGTCTAAGAAAAAGGCTTCTCCTCACCGGCGGAGTTTTGGGAACTGCTCTATTGATCTGGATTTCCACCGCCTGGGGGATCCAGTACTATCGGATAACAACTCTTGAGACGGAGCTTGCAAGATTAAGATCAGAGGCAACCAAATCAGAAAAAATGCTGTTGAAGGTTGACGAAATAGTCACATACCTTGGGAGCTTCATCAACTTTGCCAAGAGCCCCGCATTGACCATTGGGGTTTTTGACGCGATAAATTCCGCGCTCCCAATGAACACTCACCTGACGGATATCGACCTTCGACGCGGAAAACTTACCATCGCGGGATTATCGGGCGATTCCTCCTCCCTTATCAAGATGCTGGAAAACTCGGCGGCCTTTAAAAATGTACGGATGGTCGGTGCGGTAAATACCGCTATCGGCGGCGTGGAAAAATTCAAGATTGCGATGGAGCTTGAATGAGCAGATACGGAAGCGCCGATCTCGGCGGTGGCGGATTGCAGGGAATCAGCAGCAGACTGCGCGCAATACTTGCTCCGCTGACCGAGAGGCTGGACAAGCTTCCGGAAAGGGATAAAAAGGTTATCGTCCTGGGTGGAGCGATCTCCGCGCTGATACTTCTATACTCCTTTCTGATAGACCCCTTATACATCCGCTATGGGGAGATAAAAAACGAAGTCATTCGCACAACCGAAAAGGTAGAGAGGTTCAGATCAGTACTTGAAACTACCGAAGAAAATCAGGGGAAGCGTGAAGAGTACACAAGGGAGTTTGAATCGGCATTAAGACTCTGCTTTGAAGGCGAGACCGAAAGCATAGCGGCTGGAAAACTGGCCGAAACAGCAAGAGATATCGCCTCTGAGATCGGCCTGGTACTGAAATCCACAAAGGTTGAGAACAGCGTTATCGTTCCGGGATTCAGAACGCTCAATGTGGCGATCTCCTTCGACGCTTCATTCCCTTCCCTACTCCGCTTCACGCAGAAGATCGGGGAGAGCGGAAGAAAGATAATGATAAAAGACGCTAAAATACATTCACTGAGAGAAACCTACCCAAGCAACCAGGAAGAGATACTCTCCGTGGAGCTGATCCTCTCCGGTCTGCAGTACGTTCAGTAACGGGCCAAAAGGAATAGAAAATGGATATTGTAAAATCAATTGCCGCACTGCTGACGCCTCTGCTTGAACGGGAAAAGCTCTCCCTGTACGACATAGAGATAGTCGGCGGGGCAACAAAGGCGATCATACGGGTGTACATTGACAGCCCTTCAGGGATCACGCATGAAACATGTTCAAAGGTTTCGCGGCATCTCTCCACGCTTATGGAAGTGGAAGAGGTAGTCCCCGGGGAGTATCTCCTTGAGGTCTCATCTCCCGGGCTTACAAGGGCGCTGAAAAAGCCGGAACACTTCAGCAAAAGCATCGGCAAACTGATGAAAATAAATTTCCGCAACACATACGAAGGGGCAAAAAGCATCGTGGCAAAACTTATCAGCGAGGAAGACGGGATATTCACGGCGGAAGAGATACCGGGAAACCGTATTTACAAATTCAAATATGACGACGTGGCAAAGGCAAGATTGGAGTTCGAAGAATGACTGAAAAAAATATCACCCCTCTGCTTGAAGAAGCCGCAACGGGGCGGGGCGTTTCCAAGGATTTCATTGTAAAGGCGATAGAGCTTGGCCTCTCCCTGGCGGCGCGAAAGAAGGAGGGATTGGAAAACCTCGAAGCGCTCTTTAATGAAAAGACCGGATCCTTTGGCATGTATAAGATCAAAAGGGCCCAGGAACTGGTAAACGATCCTGAAGCGGAAATCTCCCTTGCGGATGCGCTGGTAACGGACCCTGAGTGCGAAACCGGCAAAGAGGTAAGGATACCGTTCAACTACCCGGACATTGACCGCCTCACCGCGATGACCGTCCGGCGAATATTGAAAAAAAAGATAGATGAAATAAAAAGAGACAGCCTCCAGGAAGAGATGGAACTCTCCAGATGGAAAATGGTGGCGGCGACAGTGATAGGACGGAACGAAAAGGATGACCTCATCCTGAGCATTGGACAGAAGCCGGCGCTATTGCCCAGACAGGAACAGGCTTTCAGGGAAGAGGTCGAGATAGGCGAGGTACTGCAAACCGTTATCATAGACGTAATCAGACTTGCCAACGATCCGCTGTTCGTTGTCTCCCGTACTCACCCTCTCCTCCTCGGCGGGCTGTTCCGGCGCGAAATTCCGGAAATAAGCGATGGATACGTGGTGATAAAGGGGCTTGCGCGAGACACCGCGGGACGTTCCAAGATCGCCGTATTCAGCAAAAGGGATGATATCGACGCGATAGGCTCCTGCGTGGGACCTGCAGGCGAAAGGGTTCAAAGAATAATTAAGGAGTTGAAAGGGGAAAAGATCGACATCATCAAATGGTCCGAAACCCCTGAAGAGTATATCGCGGCGGCGCTCACCCCCGCCAAGGTGACGGAAGTATTATGCGACAGGAAGACCGGCGAAGCGCTGGTAAAAACCGAGCCTGAACAGCATAAGATCGCGGTGGGTAAAGGTGGGCTGAATATTCGGCTCGCATGCCGTCTCACTCATTGGTCGATCAATATTGAAAAGGAAAAAACCTTTGGCAGGTAGTTATAATCTTCCATATCTGTAATTATAATTTTCCCCATTCCTGCAGGAGAATAGAGCTCTCCCTGGAAAAGCTCGGCAAGAGGCCGCATTATGCAAATTTTCAAAACAAAGCATAATTGGTTTCATTAAAATAATGGTATACTATAATACATATAGGAGATTGGAAAAACAGGCTTGCCTGAAGATTTCGTCATATTTGGGCGCCTTTTAAAAAGTACGGAAATTTGTGTAGAATGTCAGGTATAAGACTGCGTTCCTCCATTAAAGGAAAAGAAACTGATGAACAGGTAACGGAATGGTTTATTAACTCTTTATGAAATATTTACAGCATTCGTCACCGCAAGCAAAATGCGAAAACTCAAAATTCAACTTTACCTTTTTTATACCGATAAAATAAGACCGTGAAACACAACTGGAAATTTGGAGAGAGGAAGAAACATGTTTAAAAAAATGACCCTAGGCACTAAACTGCTCTTATCGTTCCTGATTGTCGGGATAGCTCCCTTTGCGGTTATCGGGATGCTCTCCGTTATGAAATCGAGTAGCGCCCTTAGCAGTGCATCATTTAACCAGCTGAAAGGGGTTCGCGAGATAAAACGCGCCCAGATAGAGCAGTTCTTCAAGGAGCGCGAGGGGGACCTCAATGTCCTCGCTGAAACCGTTAATACTCTCAGGGGAGAGGCATTCAGAAAGCTTGAAGCGGTTGGCAGTATTAAAGGAAAGCAAATTGAAGGCTACTTCAATGACCGGATCAACCTCATGCAAGACGTCCAGAAAAACCTCCGTTTCACAGGGGGGGTTACCGAATTTTCAAATGCCTTTGCAAAAGGGCTTCAAAGCCCTGAATACAAGGCCGTATTCGACAAGCGTTTTCCAGGCCTCAAAACATTCCAGCAGATCTTCGGCTTCTATGACGTATTCCTGATAGATATGAAGGGGAACGTCGTTTTCACTGTTGAAAAGGAGGGGGACTGGGGTGGAAATGTTGTAACCGGCTCCCTGAAGAACTCGGGACTTGGAAAAGCGTTCCAGGAAGGGAAGAGAGACACTGCGATAATAGACTTCAGCTGGTATGAGATCTCAAATGAGCCAGCCGGCTTCATAGCCACACCGCTCAAGGACGACAGCGGAAACATCCTGGGCGTCGCCGCGTTCCAAATGTCACTAAAGCAGATAAACGAAATCATGCAGGAGCGCACCGGACTTGGAAAAACGGGTGAAACATACCTTGTCGGTTCTGATCTACTGATGCGCTCCGACTCTTTCCTCGATCCGAAATTCCACTCTGTAAAGGCTTCCTTTGCCGATCCTGCGAAGGGAAAAGTCGATACGGAAGCTACGAAAATTGCCTTTTCCGGCAAATCCGGCTCAGATGTAATTATCGACTACAATGGAAACCCGGTATTGTCCGTATGGCAGCCGCTCAATATCCCCGGCATTAAATGGGTAGCGATCGCGGAAATCGACGTAGCCGAGGCCTTCAACCCCATAGATGAGAGTGGCTCCGAGTACTATGCGAAGTATGTGAAGAGTTACGGCTATTACGACCTCTTCCTGATAAACCCTGACGGTTACGTCTTTTACTCCGCGGCCAAGGAAGCCGACTACCAGACAAATATGGTGAACGGCAAATACAGCAGTTCCGGCCTTGGAAAACTGACCAGGAAAGTGCTCGAAAGCAAGAAATACGAAATACAGGATTTCGAGCCGTATGCTCCAAGCAATGACGAACCTGCTTCATTCATAGCTATTCCCATTGTGGACAAAAGGGATAATGAGCTTGAATTGATCGTCTCGCTCCAGCTTTCGCTTGAAGCGATCAACGCGATCATGCAGCAGCGCGAAGGGCTGGGACAGACCGGAGAGACATACCTGGTCGGCCCGAACAAGCGGATGCGCTCCGATTCATTCCTTGATCCCGAATTCCATAGCGTTAAAGCATCATTCGCGAACCCTACGAAGGGGAGCGTGGATACCGAAGCGGCTAGGGACGCACTTGCCGGGAATACCGATGAAAATATAATTATCGACTACAACGGGAACCCGGTACTTTCTGCCTATACACCTCTTAAGGTCGGCGACGTTACATGGGCTCTGCTCGCCGAAATAGACAAGTCGGAAGCGTTTGAGGCGGTAACTGCCATGGAGGTACTTATCGCCATCATAGCAGTCATAGGCGTTATCGCGATAATCATAACGGCAGTGATGATCGCCCGCTCCATCTCCAACCCGATAAACAAGATCGTGGAATCATTGAGAATAGGGAGCGAGCAGGTCGCCTCCGCCTCCGGCGAAATTTCATCCGCCAGCCAGTCTCTGGCCGAAGGGGCCACGGAACAGGCGTCGTCGCTCGAGGAGACATCCGCGTCCCTTGAGCAGATAGCCTCCATGACGAAACAGAACGCGGACAACGCGCTGACGGCGAATACCATGATGAGCGAGTCGCGGATCCGCGTTTCCGAAGGGGTATCATCGATGAAAGAGATGGTCACCGCGATGGATTCCATCAAGGAATCCTCGGGCGAGATATCGAAGATCATCAAGGTAATCGAAGAGATTGCGTTCCAGACCAACCTTCTCGCGCTTAACGCCGCGGTCGAAGCGGCGCGCGCCGGTGAGCACGGAAAAGGGTTCGCCGTCGTAGCCGAAGAGGTTCGGAACCTGGCGCAACGCTCGGCAACCGCATCCAAGGATACAGCCACCCTTATCGAAAACGCCGTGACAAAGGCGAATCAGGGTGGAGAGATAGTCAAGAAAGCCGCCGCCGCGCTCGACTCCATCGCCGAAAGCTCAAAGAAGGTCGGCGACCTGGTAGGCGAGATAGCCGCCGCGTCGAAGGAGCAGTCGTCCGGCATCGACCAGGTGAACAGCGCGGTCAGCCAGATGGATCAGGTAACACAGAAGAACGCGGCTGTGGCCGAAGAGTCCGCATCGGCAAGCGAGGAACTAAACGCCCAGGCATCCAGCATGGATGACTCCGTAGGCGAGCTCTACTCGCTGGTGAACGGACAGGTGATGGGTCACGACCAGCCAAAAGCACTTCTTCCGAAAAAAGGGAACGGCAATAAACCAGCGGCAGCGCCAGTGAAAAAACCGGCTTTCAGAGCAGAGCCTAGAACAGTTCATAACATACAGGGACTGCCAAAACCTGCTCCTGCGGTTCGGAAAGCGCCGGCGCCAAAACCTGCCGGCCAGGGGGCTAAGGATGCGGTCAATCCCGAAGATGTAATCCCGCTGGATGACGACGACTTTAAGGATTTTTAACGACTGATATTTTGTTCCATACGCCCGGCGCCCTTATATGGGCGCCGGGTTTTATCCCTTTCCCATATTCACCTTCCGCCATCTTGACGCCTCTGTATACTTCAGGCAAAACCTGCCGATGAATATAGAGAAAATCGCATAACCATATTTCCGGGGGTGATTTTATTAACTTTTAAGTCGCGTTTTTTTAGTATAATAAGCAACGATGGAAATTATGAGGCAACCATTGTCATACAGAACAATATTTTTAATCGCAGTAACTGTACTTTTCTTAACAGTTGGAATCCGTCCGGCCGGCGCGGCTGGTATCAACCTTGATGTCAGCGGTTTCGTCGATATGAGTTTTTCCGTTATAGATGACACCAATGTAAACACATTTTCGGTGGATGAGTTCGAGCTCAATTTTGTCGGAAATCTCCCCGACATAAACGGCAAGGTTCGTGTTGACCTCCAGTTTCACGGCACAGGCATCTCATCCATGGAACAGGGATACCTCGACATCCCTTATACTGATATGATCTCCTTCAGATTCGGCAGATTCAACGCTCCAATCGGGCTCGAAAAGCAGGATGCTCCCGACATGTATCAATATTCGCATTCCATGCTGTTCGATTACGGGCTCCCGACAAATCTTTCGGGCGTCATGATCTCGTTCAACAGGCCTTTTGCCGACCTGAAAATCTATTATGTAAACGGATGGGACGAAAATATCGACGATAATAATGACAAGAGTTTTGGAACCCGCCTCAGAATACATCCGACCGAATCCTTCAACTTTGGGATCAGCTATATTTCCGGCAAGGAAGGGGCGTTGGATGAAGGTTCGATACCCCCTAAGGAACCGGACCTTCTCAATATTACCGATGCCGTTATTACATGGCAAGGCGAAAACCTAACACTGGGGGGGGAATACAGCATAGGGACATACAAAGATCAATCATTGATGTCGGACTGGAAGGGGACACCGGATTCAAACTGGAATGGGTGGATGGTGATGATGCATTATTATTTCAACGACACCTACGGCCTGACATTTAGATATGACGTATTCGACGACGAAGATGGCGAACGATTTACAAAATGGCGTCTCGGCGACCCGGTCGATGAATCCCGCAGAAGCTGGACCATTGCCCCGACTTTCCATATCACAAAGAACCTGAACGCGGTTGTGGAATTCAGGCAGTTCTATTCCGACCACGATGTATTCCCGGACACAAGGGGAAATCCTGAAAAGGATATGGAGACATACGCCGCCGAACTCACCTATTCGTTCTGAAATAAGTCTCCAAATCCTGTCATTCAAAGCTCAGGCTGAAGTAGCCTAAATTGAAAATATCCGTCCCCTGGAAATGATTCAAAATCTCAACTTGTTGCAAGATCTTAAAAGCATAAAGCTCCCTCTCCGGTCGCGCCGGTGGCTCACTTTCGACTCCTCGGCAAAACTGCGCGGTTATCCAGAATCTCTTTGATGAAAATTGCGGGGTGGTGAAAAAATGGTGGGCCCACGAGGACTCGAACCTCGGACAACTCGGTTATGAGCCGAGGGCTCTAACCAACTGAGCTATGGGCCCGCCGGAAACTTGGCTTCTTTTTATCAGGTTTCGATAAAGCTCTTCAACCTTTTGCTTCTGCTCGGATGGCGAAGCTTGCGCAACGCTTTCGCCTCTATCTGCCGTATCCTCTCCCTGGTGACCTCGAAATCCTGGCCGACCTCTTCGAGCGTATACTCCGAGTTGAGACCTATACCGAACCTCTTCCTCAAGACCATCTCCTCGCGCGGCGCGAGCGACTGAAGCACCTTCGCTGTCTGCTCCTTGAGATTCATCTTTATGATCGCTTCCACGGGTGAGATCATCTTTTTGTCCTCGATGAAATCCCCCAGGTGGGAATCTTCTTCCTCCCCTATCGGGGTTTCGAGCGATATTGGCTCCTTTGCTATCTTCAACACGTTCCTTACCTTGTCGACCGGCAGTGACATCTTTTCGGCTATCTCTTCCGGCTTCGGCTCGCGCCCGAGTTCCTGGACGAGGTGCCTTGATGTGCGAATCAGCTTGTTGATGGTCTCTATCATGTGCACCGGGATCCTGATGGTGCGAGCCTGGTCCGCTATTGCGCGGGTTATCGCCTGCCGTATCCACCATGTGGCGTATGTCGAGAATTTGTATCCGCGCTTGTACTCGAACTTCTCTACCGCCTTCATCAGGCCGATATTACCTTCCTGTATCAGGTCCAGGAACTGCAATCCGCGGTTCGTATACTTCTTCGCTATTGAAACAACCAGCCTGAGATTTGCCTCAGCCAGCTCCTTTTTCGCCCTGCGGTCATTGATGCGGCTGACGTCAATATTTCTTTTCAAAACAGAAAGGCTGTTGGAATCCATGCCGACCTTTTTCTCTATCTGTTTCATGCTCGAATTGCAGGAAGCCATGATCTTCTTCAACTCCTGCTTCGCCGCAGGGGTCATTTTCTTCCATGAATCGCCTTCCATCTTCTTTTCGATTTTTTTCACTTCAGCTTTGATCTTGATCCCTTGCTTGTTATACGCGCCTATCAGATCGATGATCGCGTCTATCGTTAGCTGGTTCAGATTGACTTCCATGAACTTTTCATACAGAACTTCGAAACTTTTCTCCGCCTTTTTGACAAGTTTATCCCTTTCGGAAACTTTCAGCTTTTTCAGGTTTGCCTTTTTATCGCACTCCTGCCACGCTTTGAATGCCTGCTGAAGCTTAACTATGGATTTTGTAACCCTGACTGTTTCATTCTGAACCTTTGAAGAGGATGAATTTTCAGAAACGTCTTCAACATCACCCCAAACAACCATTGACTGAATAGGAATCTCACCTTTTTTCAGGAGTTCCTGCAATCTGACGATTTCATCCATGGTCACGGGACATCGGATAAGGTCGACTAATATATCCTTCTGCGCGGATTCGATCCTTTTCGCGATCGCGACTTCCCCTTCGCGGCTGAGAAGGGAAATGCTCCCCATCTCTTTCAAATACATCCTTACCGGATCCTCGGATGAAAGAGAAACGGATGAATCTACCGATTTCTTGGCTGCGAGCGCTTTCTTCTTTTTCAGTGTTGCCGAGGCCCTCGGAGAGGCATTATCCACCTTGATGCTGTCCTCCTCAAAGATGGCCATTATCTTCTCTTTTTTCTCAGCAGGAAAACGTTTCTCATCGGAAAGGGCATTATCAAGCTCCTTTTGGGAAACATTCCCCTTTTCCCTGCCGATTTTCAAAAGCTGGGCAACCTCGGCCATCTCTCGTATTCTCTTATGTTTCATAGGTTTCCTGCACTCCTATCAAAAATGTAAACCAATTTAAATCTTCCGTCGTAAAGGCAGAAAATGACTTTAGAGGATATCATACTAATGTAGATTCCGTAAATCTTTTTCACGATTCAAATATTCTTCACGACTCTGTTTTTTGGCCGCTTCCACCATCCTTGTTACATGTTTTCCCCTGTTTTTCCTTTCTAGATACTTCATGAAATCCTCTACGTTTTTCCCCCATGAACCTTCCTCATAGAGCGAATCTTCAAGCAACAGGGATCTGATATGGCTTGAAAACTGCCCGTCACCTGCCTGTTCAGCCAGGTCCCCGACTTCCACCCCCCCTTTTAGGGCCAAATCCGACAAGGCGCCAAAAACCCCCCGGCAAGCGGCCGAATTGAAGTCCTCCGGCTTTAACTTCTCGGCTAGACCACCGATTATCTCGGGATGGTCGAGCATTATCCTGATGATGATCTTTTCAAGAGGGGGAGCCGACCGAATATCTTCCTCCCCTTTTGAAGATTTTTTTTCGCTCTTGGTGTACTCCTTCCCCATTCTCGGAAGGCTCAGCTCGATCCTTGAAACCGGAATCTTTGTCTTTGACGAAAGCGCTTCCACAGCGCCAGCCCTTACTATCGGATCGCTGATCTTGGACAACTCCGGTATGAGGGAGCGGATCGCATCCGCCTTCCCTTCGGGTGTTGAAATATCATGTTTCCTGCATGCCAGATCGATAATGTAGCTGAGATACGGCTTCGCCTCGGCCAGGGTCTTATTAAAGCTTTCCGCTCCGCCATCCCTGATGATATCGTCCGGGTCCTTTCCCTCCGGCAGAAGAACTACCTTCGGCCTGATATCGTTTTCCATCGCGGTTATGGTTGAACGCTCCGCCGCCTTTTTGCCCGCTTCGTCGCCGTCGAAGACCATTATCATCTCTTCCGCGTACCTCTTTAGCAGACGGCAATGGTAGCCCGTAAAAGCGGTTCCAGCAGTGGCAACCACTTCCAGAATACCCCCCTGCGCCAGGGCAAGGAGATCCATGTATCCCTCGACTATTAATACCCGTTTGCTCTTTCTGATAAATTCAGCCGACCTGCTAAGACCGAACAGAAGCCTCCCTTTTCGGTAAATTGGGGATTCCGGGGAATTGAGATATTTCGGCCCTTTTCCGTCATCTCCAAGTGAACGCCCCCCAAAGGCTACCACCCTCCCCTTTTCATCAAGTATCGGAAATATAAGGCGTTGTCGGAAAGTATCTATAAGGTTCCCCTTTGAACTTCTTTTGGCCAGCCCCCCTTTTTCTATCTCGGCAGGGGAAAACCTTTTCGACTCTAGATGGTGAAGGAGGGAATCCCAGCTGTCGGGGGCGTAGCCGATGCCAAATTTTTCCAACATTTCGTCCGATATGGAGCGTCGCTTTACATATTCCCGCACGGTACTGCTGCCTGATGCCTCTTTCAGCTGTTGGTGGAAAAAGGCGGCGGCCTCGCGGTTGACATCGTACAGACGGGAATAATCTTCCGAAGGTCCGGTCGATGCCGAAGGGAGCTGAACCCCGCCCCTTTCGGCAAGCTCTTTTAATGCTTCAACGAAAGTGAGATTCTCGAATTTCATTACGAAGGAGATCACGTTTCCCCCTTCTCCGCAGCCGAAACAGTGAAATATCTGCTTCGACCTGTTTACGCTGAATGAGGGGCTTTTCTCCTGATGGAACGGACAGAGGGCCACGAAATTCGCCCCGCTTTTCCTTAATGACAGGTGCGAAGATATGACCTCAACGATGTCATTGCTCTCCCTGACACGGTCAATAACATCACGCGAATAATTCAGCGCCACGGCACCCTCTTTACTTGCAGATTAAAAAGAAAAATAGCCTTAACCACAGAAAATCCGCTTCCCGATCCGGATGGAAAGACAACACACTTCAGAAGACACCACTCACAAAAAAATGACGACAATTAATTTATAAATGCCTCAACGGAAAAACGCCTTCCACGCGGCGCTTACTTGCTTAAAGTTTCTTTAACGAGCCTGCTGACGAGCGATCCGTCCGCGCTTTTGCCGACCTCCGCCATCACCGATTTCATTACCTGCCCCATCGCCTTGATATCGACATTGCCAAGTTTTGCGATAACCGATTTTACCTTCTCCCGGACCTCATCTTCCGATAACTGAGCCGGAAGATATCTGGACAATGCCGCTATTTCGGCCTTCTCCTTGTCGGCCAATTCCTGACGTCCACCCTCTTCATATAGGCGAACCGACTCTTTCCCCTTTTTAATGAGGGTGCTTATGACATCAATTATCGCGTTGTCGTCCAGTTCACCGCTGGCGCCCTTGGCAACTTCGCGGGTTTTCATCTCGGATTTGACCATTCGTATCGCGTCGGAGACAAGCCTGTCCCCTCCCTTCATGGCCTTTTTTAAATCTTCGTCCAGCGTGCTTCTTAGCGACAAATCTGCAAAACCTTAAAATTGTCCAAGCTTTTTCTTTCTGGCCGCAAGTATCTTTTTCTTCTTGCGAACAGAAGGCTTTTCATATCTTTCCCTCTTGCGTATTTCCGATAGAATTCCGATCTTCTCACACTGTTTTTTAAAACGTTTCAGCGCGATTTCAAACGGCTCTTCAGACCTTACCTTGATTCCTGGCAAAAAAATTCACCTCTTCCCGTATATTTATATATTTTTCAACTATTTACACTTTTCGTATAAAAACACTAACTTCGCAGAGTCTAACATTGTTAAACTTTCCCGGTCAACCATATAATATGTGAAATATTCTCTCATTTAAAGGGCTAAAACCCGACAAAAAGGGACGCAAATTTTACAAAAAAACAGCAGATATTTCTTTATCTTGAGCGCAGAAGAGAGTTGGAAATATGGAATACAGCGAAAGAATTAGCGATTTAAAACCATTATTCAATAATGCAGATCATATTGACATAAAAAAAATCGAGGGAACAGTCTCCTTGGACCATTTTATCGCTTCAATGCTCAGCTATATGCCTTGGTGGCTGAGATTTCTATACCGTCTTCGTGCGTACCTTGTCAGGCTACTTGGAATGAGACAGGGGAAAATAGAATTCGAAAAAGCGCTTCAGCCCGAAGACATTTCCTTCAAAAAAGGGAAGAAGGCATTCTTTTTCACCGTTAAAGAAGCGAAAGAGGATTCATGGTGGTTCGCAGAAGCTACAGACAAACATCTCACCGCCTATCTCGGCGCTGTAGCCGAACCGCTCGGCGGAGAAAATAAACGCTTTCACGTTATTACAATCGTGCATTACAGGCATTGGACCGGGCCGGTCTATTTCAACATAATCCGCCCGTTCCACCATCTTGTTGTCTCCGCCATGGCCCGCGCGGGTATTAAGAACAATCCCTAGTTTTGTAGAATCTGCCACTATAGCTTTACTACATCATTAACTGATTCCGCTCTTCCTCGCATATAACATTTCCGCATTGGCATTCATTTTGCTTTAAGTAGTGAGTGAAGAGATTTTTTGACGGTTATTTTTGAGGTTAAGATGAAAAAAGTATTAGTTTCGATTTTGTTGGGCTTCCTTTTCATGGTCATCGGAAACAGCGCTGAGGCGATAGAGGGGAACAAATTTGAAAACTTCTCAGCCAACGCCGTTGGAGATGATTTCCGCCTCGAATTCACCTTTGAGAATACACCTGCTTCACAGATCAAAATAATGGACAAATCGGCGCAAATAGAGCTTAAAGGGGCCTATGTAATGCCCGCAAAGATGACTTATGAGCTGAATAAGGCCGGGGTCAAAGAGGTTTTCATTTACCAGTACGACAGGGAGACAATGCGCATCCGCATATTCCCCCAGGAGTCGATGGATATCCTGAAAAAGGCGATCTCATTCGTAACTGAAAAGGGGAAGATCACCGCAAATATCAATACAAACGTCGCCGGGATAAAACCTATAAGCGAAACATATAAAGAGATAACAGCGTCAACAACCGGGAAAAGCGTCAAAATACCCGACGCGGTCGCAAAGGCCCCTGTCCCGCTTCTCAAGGATAATTCTGCGGCATTAATAGGAGATGGATTGCCCGAACCTGTAATAGAGGAACCTGCAAAAGAGGCAATCTCTGACAAACAAACTGCCGACCCTTCATCACCCGCAGACGGACTCTTTTCGAAGGTAAAGGGTGATGCGAGGATCTCGGATGACCAGAGCCTTGATTTCCTGAACTACAAGGATCCTGCCGCGCCTGAGGATGTTCCCTCAATGGGGAACGCGCTTCTGAAGGTCGGCAGCGCGCTACTCATAGTGCTGTCGCTCATTTTCATCATAGCTTTCCTGGCAAAAAAGTACCTGAACGTCGCTGAAGGGAAGCTTGGCGGAAAGCGGGATATTAAGATAATTTCCAGCCAGTATATCGGCGTTAAAAAGCAGGTAACAATGGTTGAGGTTGCCGGAGAGATACTTGTCCTCGGTGTCACCAGCCAGAGCATCAGCATCCTGGCACGCTACAACGACCCTGAAAAGATAGAGCAGATAAAGCTTGAAAACCGGTTGCCGAAAAAGCCGATCGGAGTGGCGAAGAAGATACCCGGCATGAACTGGGGGGTAGGCTCCAAGAAAAAGCCCGCCAGGAAATTCGACCAGGAGATAGAGAACGTAAGCAAGAAGATGGACGAGGACGAGATCACAAGGGCGATAAACAGCAAGGACAAGCTCATCTCAAGCGTTGCCGAGGAGATCGCCGCGAAGATGAAAGAGATGAAAAAGAACAGAAGCGCCGGATCGATGACAGAGGCGATGGCATAACGAAAATGAAAACGAAGATAATCCGATTTTTGCTTATCCTTCTCCCCCTCATACTCCTGTCGAGTATGGCGGCGGAAGCGGCCGGCATGCCGACGATAAATATTGGCGTCTCGGATTCCAACGAGCCTGGGCAGGTGGCAACTTCGATGAAGATACTATTTCTTCTCACCATACTCTCCCTTGCGCCCGCAATACTTATCATGGTCACCTCGTTCGCAAGGATAGTCATCGTGCTCTCATTTCTGAGGCAGGCTATGGGAACCCAGCAAATGCCCCCGAACCAGCTCCTGATAGGGCTTGCGCTCTTCCTCACCTTCTTCATCATGGCGCCTGTATTCACCAAGATAAACAACGAGGCGATCCAGCCCTACTTCAGCAACCAGATAAGCCAGGACGAAGCGATAAGGCTCGGCTCCGCCCCGCTTAGAAAGTTCATGCTCTCCCAGACGAGGGAGAAAGACCTTGCGATGTTCGTAAACCTTTCCAAGGAGGAGAGACCGAGAACGATAAACGATGTAGGCACACACCTAGTGGTTCCCGCGTTCATTTTGAGCGAACTTAAAACGGCATTCACCATCGGATTCATGATCTATGTCCCGTTCCTTGTGCTGGACATGGTAATCGCCTCGGTGCTTATGAGCATGGGTATGATGATGTTGCCGCCTGTAATGATCTCACTCCCGTTCAAGCTTATGCTGTTCGTCCTCGTGGACGGATGGTATCTGGTTGTCGGGTCACTTGTAAGAAGCTTCGGATAGGAGAAAAAGGAAATGACCCCTGAATATGTAGTTGATTTTGCCAGAAGAGCGATGGAAGTCACCATAATGGTATCGGCGCCTATGCTCGGATTCGGTCTTATCATAGGGCTCGCCGTGTCCATATTCCAGGCGGTCACCTCCATTCAGGAGATGACGCTTACATTCATCCCAAAAATCATCGGCGTCATGATAGCCATTATCGTATTCCTCCCCTGGATGATGCAGATAATGATCTCGTTCACATCCGGGATATTCCTCAGCATACCGACAGCTATCAGATGAACCTCTTCAATTTCGATATACCGGCTTTCCTGCAGTTCGTAATGGTATTCGTCAGGATAAGCGCCGTTGTATATTCGATCCCGATCATCGGCTCTCAAACGGTCCCTAAAACAGCGAAGATCGGCCTCGCCGCCGCAATTGCGTTCATCGCATTCAGCTCCATAAAACTTCAGCCGGTAGACCTTTCAATGCCGATTATGAAACTCATACTAATGCTTCTTGGCGAAGTAGCCATCGGCCTGACCATAGGATTCGCGGCACAGCTCATATTTACCGCCGTTCAGCTCGCAGGTTCCGTGATAGGTTTTCAGATGGGCTTCGCGATCGTTAACGTTATGGACCCCGCCACCCAGGAGCAGGTATCTATCACCGCGCAGTTCCAGAACATCATGGCTCTCCTCATATTCCTCGCTATAGACGGCCACCACATGCTTATTAACGCGTCCGTAAGAAGCTTCGAGATGATCCCGTTACTCGGTTTCAATCCCTCCTCCGGGATAGTAGAGATAATGCTTCTCCTTACAAAAAACGTATTTATCTCTGCCATTAAAATTGCCGCTCCGATAATGGCGGCGCTATTCCTTCTCAACGTTGCTCTCGGCCTGGTGGCTAGAACCGTTCCGCAGATGAACGTGTTTATCATCGGCTTCCCTCTACAGATTGCGGTCGGTCTTTTCATGATAGGGGCTACCGCGCCGATATTCGGATTGCTTTTTAAGAACGATTTCATGGAGCTGGAACACAGCCTGCACGCGATCTTTAGGCTTTTAGCATAGGAAGGGGGTGAGGGTTTAAGTGGCTGATGATGACAAGGACCAGCGTACCGAAGAACCCACTGAAAAAAAACGTGGAGACACGTTTAAAAAGGGGCAGACCGCGTCCTCGAAGGAGCTTAACTCCACCATTGTTCTCTTTGCCGCCGCCTCGCTCCTGTACGCAACGGGCGGAAGCATAAGGGAAAACCTTTCTGAGATGATGGCAAACGGCCTTCGAACAGCCACGGAGAACGAACTGACTCTCTCTTCACTCCAACCGATGCTCCTTTACTACCTGGGGATCATAGGCTCCACCCTCGCGCCGATGATGCTCGCCATCATGGTGGCGGGTATCGCTTCAAGCGTTTTGCAGAACGGAGGGTTTATCCTCTCGCTAAATCCGATTTCACCGAAATTCAACAAGCTGAACCCGTTGAAAGGTTTTGGGCGGTTCGTGAGCAAACAGGCTTTTATGGAGCTTTTCAAATCGTTTGCCAAGATAGGGATAGTCGGCTCCACATGTTATATGGTCGTTCAAAGCGAATGGGAGCGCATCCCGAATCTTTCGGGACAGGATATAGAGCAGACGATCCTGTTTATCTCCATGCTCTGCATAAAACTTATCTTTTACACCCTTCTGATAATGATCTTTCTGGCGGGCGCAGATTTCATTTTTCAAAAACATACCTTCGAAGAATCGCTGAAAATGACAAAACAGCAGGTGAAGGATGAAAGAAAGGATTCAGAAGGAAATCCGCAGGTAAAGGCGAAGATCCGGTCGACCCAGATAAGCATGGCGAGAAGGAGGATGATGGCCGATGTGCCAAAAGCCGAAGTCGTCATCACAAACCCTACCCACCTTGCCATAGCCATCGCGTACAACCGCGAAACAATGATCGCGCCTGTCATCGTGGCCAAGGGGGCAGGGCTCGTTGCTGAGAAAATAAAGGAAATTGCAAAAGAAAATAACATTCCGGTGGTCGAAGACAAGCCTTTGGCCCGAATCTTGTTTAAGACTATAGACATAGGACATGCGATACCTGAAGAACTCTTCAAGTCGATCGCGGAAATATTGGCGTATGTATACAGATTAAAGAAGAAAGTATTTAAATAACAAAGGCTTAGAAACATAAACGACATGAAAATTGGGGAAAAGAGAATGAAATCGCACGCAGGTATTTTGACGTTTTCAGGGGGTAATTATGACGCCTAAGGACGGAATGCCGGCTTTCGCCAAATATAGCGACATTGGCCTGGCCCTGACTCTGGTGACGGTAGTGACCTTAATGGTCATACCACTGCCATCGCTGATGCTCGATATTTTCCTCGCCTTCTCGATTACCCTGGCGATGATCATCCTCATGATATCGATATACATGAAATCGGCTCTTGAACTGAGAGCTTTTCCTTCGATACTCCTGATAATCACCCTTTTCCGCCTCTCCCTGAACGTTGCCTCCACGCGCCTGATCCTTACGCATGGAAACGAGGGGACTGCCGCCGCGGGAAAAGTCATCGAAAGTTTCGGAAGTTTTGTCGTGGGGGGCAACTACGTTGTCGGCGCGGTTATATTCATAATCCTCGTCCTCATCAATTTCATAGTTATCACTAAAGGCTCCGTCCGTACCTCGGAAGTTGCCGCGAGATTCACCCTCGATGCCATCCCCGGCAAACAGATGTCGATAGATGCCGATCTCAACGCCGGGCTAATCAACGAAGAGCAGGCAAGAAAAAGACGGAGAACTCTTGAAGAAGAAGCCGACTTCTACGGAAGCATGGACGGCGCGATCCGCTTCGTACGCGGAGACGCGGTTGCGGGGATAATCATCACCATAATAAACATACTCGGCGGATTCGCCATCGGCGTGTTCCAGCAGGACATGACCGTAATGGACGCTATCGGCGTATATACGATCCTGACCATCGGAGACGGCCTCGTTACCCAGATACCGGCCTTGATAGTTTCCACGTCATCCGGTCTTATCGTCACCCGTGCTACATCAGACAAGGATATGGGTTCCGATATCGCGGGGCAGTTCCTCCTTCATCCGAAAGCGTTCGCCATTGCATCCGGCGTACTTGGATGTTTCGGCGTGGTACCGGGCCTTCCGCATACAGCGTTCTTCTTCCTGGCCTTCCTCGCAGGCCTTATCGCCTACCTTACCCACCAGGCCGAGCTCGACATGATGAAGGCAAAGGAGATAGAAGAGAAAGAGAGAACCGAAGCCCCCGTTCAGGAGAAGGTGGAATCGCTCCTCCCTCTTGACGCGATGGAACTTGAGATAGGATATGAACTTATTCCGCTTGTCGACGCATCGCAGGACGGGGAACTTCTCGACAGGATAAAATCTATCCGCAGGCAGTTTGCCCTTGAGATGGGATTTGTGGTTCCGCCGCTCCATATACGCGATAACCTCCAGTTGAAACCGAATGAATACTCCATCCTGATAAAGGGTGTAGAAATAGCCAAAGGCGAGCTTTGGATGAACCACTATCTCGCAATGGATCCGGGCACCGGCGTTGAGCCTATACCGGGCACCAGGACCACCGAGCCTACATTCGGACTCCCGGCGCTTTGGATATCCGAAGGGAACAAGGAGCGGGCGAAATCGGCCGGATATACCGTTGTCGACGTTGCCACTGTGCTCACGACCCACATTAAAGAGACGATTAAGAAACATGCCTCCGAGCTTCTCGGCAGACAGGAAGTGTACAACCTCATCGAGACCTTCAAGGAACACTCACCGAAGGTCGTCGAGGATCTTGTTCCGAATGTCCTTTCACTCGGACAGGTGCAAAAGGTTCTTCAATCGCTTCTTTCTGAGGAAATTTCCGTGCGCGATCTTGGAACCATTCTGGAAACCCTTTCCGAATGGGCGCCGATAATAAAGGACAGCGACATACTCGCCGAATATGTAAGGCAGAATCTCGCAAGACCTATCACCAAACAGTTCCAGACAAGCGAAGGGAAAATACCGGTCATCGCGCTAAACAAACATATCGAAGACAACGTAGCCGATGCCGTAAAACAGACTGCTCATGGCACATATCTTGCTCTTGAACCTGACATGGCGCAAAAACTGATCGATAAAATAAAAAAGGAGATGGAGAAATTCTCACTCCTCAACTACCAGCCGATACTCCTTACCTCCCCCGGCATAAGACTGCATCTGAAACGTCTTACCGAGAGGTTCATCCCGAATCTGGTAGTGCTCTCTCATAACGAAATACTCCCCTCAGCCGAGGTTGAGACCTTATCGGTGGTGAGCGGATGAACATAAGAAAATACCGCGCCGTAGACATGAAATCGGCCATCGCCAGGATAAAGGCGGACATGGGCCCGGACGCAGTGATACTCAGCACCAAACAGGTGACCAATACCAACGGGGCGTTCGGCATTTTTGCCAGACCGCTCATCGAGATCACCGCCGCGCTCGACCCCGAAGGGAAAACCAAAAAGAGAGAAGAAAAGAATTACGGAGACGACACCTATAACGGAGAGAGCCTTAGAGAAAGCTCCCCCAGAAGGAACTCGTCATACAGAAGAAAAAGCGAGCCAGCCAGAGAAGAGAGCAAGAACGATATCGAATCGATGCTAAGCGTTCTGGAGCCGATATTCACGGAGATCACCGAGCTGAAAAGCATGGTCTCCTCCACCTCGCAGGCGGAGGCTATCGGGCGAACCGACCTGAAGAAAGCCGCAAGACTTTCTGATGAGCTTCAGGAAATGAAATCGATGTTCGGGATCATGCTGGAAGATTCGGCGTTTGTAAAAGGGCTGAACCTCGATACGAACTACCTCCTCTGCTACCGGAAAATGCTTGAGCTCGGCATTGAGCCTCAATACGCTCTCCGCCTCGTTCAAAAGGTGCGGGATAACGTTCCCGGCGGGAGGGAGATAGATATCAAAAGCATCTATTCCGAGGTGAAGAAAAACCTGGCCGAATCTCTCCTGATTGGCGAACCTATCAAACCGTATGTTGGCGGGCCAAGAGTCGTCTCCCTTATCGGACCGACAGGCGTGGGGAAAACGACCACCGTTGCAAAAATAGCCGCAGACCTCACTCTCGAAGGGAAGAAGGTCGGCCTTATCACGATAGACACTTACAGGATCGCGGCGGTTGAACAGCTTAAAATTTACGCGGGGATACTGAACATACCTCTAGAAGTGGTTCTGACGCCGGATGAACTCGCTACCGCCATTTCGGACTTCTCGTCAAAGGATGTCATCATTATCGATACAGCGGGGCGGAGCCAGCGCGACAGCGAAAAGCTCGACGAACTCTCTTCGTTCCTCTCAGTAAGCGACCTCATCGAAAACTACCTGGTGCTGAGCGCGTCGTCCGACAGCGCGGTGCTCGACCAGTCGATAAACAATTTCGGCACTATCCCCATCACTGGGCTGATCTTCACGAAAATGGACGAGACCCTCAAGCCGGGGGTGGTAATTTCGCAGAACTTCAAAACAGGGTTGCCGATAACCTATTTAACGAATGGACAAAAAGTTCCGGAAGACATTGAAAAAGCTACTGCCGGAAGCATTGCCGACTCAATTTTTTCTAAAGATTGATTTACATTAACATGATAATTTTGGGAGAATAACAGTATGGATCAGGCGGGAACGTTAAGAAAAATGGCAACCAGCGCCGAAGAAGCCGGAACTGAAAAACAGCATATCAAAGGGATTGCTGTTGCCAGCGGTAAAGGTGGCGTGGGGAAAACCAACATAGTGGCAAACACCGCCTTCGAACTTTGCCGCAAGGGGAAAAAGGTGCTCGTGTTCGACGCCGATATGGGACTCGGCAATATCCATATCCTCCTCGGCCTCGCGCCCAAATATAACATCGGCCACGTCCTTACAGGCTCGAAAAAACTGCGCGACATCCTCGTTGAGGGGCCGGGCGGGATCGCTATCCTTCCCGCATCCACGGGAAATAAGAAATACAGCGAAATAACAACTGAAGAAAAACTCGTACTTAAAACAGAGCTCGAGATCCTGCAGAAGGAGTTTGACTACATAATCTTCGACATCGGCGCGGGGATATCGGCAAACGTCATGTTCTTCTGCTCTGCCGTTGAAGATGTCGTGGTTATCGCCACTCCGGAGCCGACATCATTCTCCGATGCGTACGCAATCATGAAGGTTCTTTCGCGGGACTACCTCGTAAAGAAATTCAAGCTCCTCGTGAACATGTGCTACTCGCGAAAAGAGGCTATAAGCATCTTCCAGAGGCTCGTTATGGTCGCCGACAAATTCGGACTCGGCATCAAGATCGATTTTCTCGGCCATATCATAGACGATGATTCAGTCAGCAAGGCCGTAAGGAAACAGCAGCTGGTCTGCAACACCTTCCCGAACTCGGAATCTAGCAAATGCATCATAAACATCGCCGATACGCTTGAGAAGACCTTGACCGGCGGCGAAATAAGCTGGGCAAACGTTTTTAACGGTAGTGAATAATGACCGGATATATCAAAAAAATCCCTGTCGCGGTATCGATGATATTCTTCTCGGTTGCCGCGTTCACCGCGCTCCTGTTCGGTTCCGATATCGGAGCTGCGCTCTACAAGGGGTTCATAGCGTCTGTGATCTCATTTATATTCGCAGTACCGCTCGCATACGTCCTTTTTGAAGAGAAAATACCTGAACCGACACCCCCGGAAGGACTTGAAAAGCTCGCCGAAAAATTCAAAAGGAAAGAATATCCCGAATAGCGTTCCAGAATCCCAGTCTCACCTCCCCATTCCCCCGCACCGATAATCGTTTTAATTGCCTGAAAAATTTGGTATAAAAGTTATGGGGAAACAGAGGTCTAACTATATGAAAATCGAAGAGAAACTAACTGCGTTCAGTTTGCCGGACGTAAGCGGCGAAACTGTATCGACAGACGACCTGGCTGGCAGGGAACTGCTTGCCGTCATATTCGGCTGTAATCACTGCCCTTACGTCAAGGCATACCTCGACCGTATCATACAGATCGAACAGAACTACCGCGACAATGGCCTTGAAATACTGATGATAAATCCGAATAATGAAGAGACTTATCCCGCAGACTCCTTTGAAAACATGAAGGCCCTTGCGAAGGAAAAAGATTTCAAATTCCGGTATCTCCGCGACGAAACCGCCGGCGTCGCCCGGCAGTTCGAGGCAAAAGTAACGCCTGAAGTATACCTCTTCGATAAGAGCCGGGTACTGCGCTACAAGGGGAGGATCGACGACTGCTGGCACAGCCAGAAAGGTGTTCGGAAGCACGACCTGATCCACGCGCTCGACGATCTCATCGCGAACCGCGAGGTTGGGGTAAAATCCACCACCCCCATCGGATGCACCATCAAGTGGCCCTGAGCCTGGGGCAAATCATCTCCTCCCCAGGAAGCTGACAGCATCCCCTTCTTCCCTGATCTCGCCGTCCCGTGGTTGCAATTGCGAAAAGCCCGCTGGCGCCATTGACTATCCTCCCCGATAGTATTACGATTTAGACGGAAATAATACTGACGGGAGAAAACGTGGACAAACTCGAAAGACTCAGCTTCTCGATAGAAAAAAAACTTCTCGGCAGGTTCGAAAAACTTTTCAAACAGAGCGGGTACGAAAACCGCTCCGAATTCATAAGGGACATGATCCGGGAAAAAATCGTCAGCGAAGAGTGGGAGAAAAACGAAGAGGCGCTCGGAACCATCACCCTCGTATACTCCCACCACGGCAATACGCTCAGCAAAAAGCTCACCTCGCTTCAGCACAAATACCACTCCGCAATCATGGTCTCAACGCATCTTCACCTCGACAGTCATCTCTGCGCCGAAACTATCATCGTGAAAAGCAAGGCGGACACGATAAGGGAGATAAGGAATATGCTGGCAAGCCAGAAAGGGGTGTACCACGCCTCGCTCTCATTGAGCTCCACCGGAAAAAAACTGGCCTGAGCGGGAGAGAGAGATGCATATCCCCGACGGATTTATTAACGGGCCGATCACTCTAGGCGGCTTCGCGGTTACGGCGGCTGTCTGCGGCGTTGCTATCGCTAAGGCAAACAGGGAGATGGAGGAAAAGGACCTTCCCCTACTGGGGGTCTGCGCTTCGTTCGTCTTCGCTTCTCAGCTCTTCAACTTCCCGGTCGCGATAGGCATATCGGGACACTTTCTCGGCGCGCTCCTTGCCGCTCTTCTTCTCGGCCCGCTCAACGCCGTTCTGGTAATGGCGGTCGTCCTCACTATCCAGTCGCTGTTATTTGCCGACGGCGGCGTGACGGCGCTCGGTATCAACATCTTCAATCTCGGCATTGTCGGAGGCGCAGCGGCCTATCTCGTGTTCCGCATCTTTTCGCTCATCCTTCCGAAAACCTCGAGGGGCTTCTACCTCTCTGCCGGGATAGCGTCGTGGTTTTCCGTCGTCGGCGGCGCCTCGCTCTGCGCCGTGGAGCTTTCGCTATCCGGCGTGCTTCCATTCGACTCCGCCTTCCCAGCCATCACGGGTGTTCACGCGATCATCGGCATCGCCGAAGGGATCATCACCACTACCGTTCTCTCGGCGATCATTGCTTCAAGACCCGATATCGTGAGGGGGTGGAGGCTCCATTACGGCAACGTACAGGTCATGCATGAAAAGGGGGTCGAAGCGCATTGAAAAGATTTTATTTCGCCGCGATTGCCGTGTCGCTCCTGATAGCATTCACGGCAACCTACTTTGCATCCACCTCCCCCGACGGCCTGGAAAAATATCTCTACGGCGAAATGTCCGCCGTCAGCGAAGAGCAGGACGAAAAAACGACAGCAGGGGGAGCGGTTGCCGGGACACTAGCCGTCCTTGCAATTACATTCACACTCGGAAGGCTTATCCTCGGATTCCGGCGAAACGGAAAGAGGGGGAAAAGAAATTGAGCCACCACTTCTTTGAAAAATATTCCGGCATAGACAGCAGACTTCACCGTCTCGATCCCCGATCAAAGATACTCGCTTTCATACCGCTTCTCGCTCTCTGCGCAAATACTCCCGGTCAGCTCCATATCGCGTTTGCCGGTTATATCGCTCTCCTGCTGGCGCTTGCGTATATCTCCAACATCCCTGCACTATTCCTTGCTTCACGCATGATCGTCATCGCACCGCTCATTCTCATGGCCGGAGTTTTCCTCCCCTTCTCTGAAAACAGTGTGCCGGGTATCGAACTCTTTACCGCCCTTCTCCTGAAATCCGGGACCGCGGTTTTTTGTGCGATACTCCTTATCTCCACCACCCCGTTTTCGGAAATACTTGGAGCGCTTGAGCGGCTCGGCATCCCTCGGCTCTTTATCTCCATCACCTCCTTTACCTATCGCTATGTTTTCCTCATCGCCGAGGAGGCCGGGAGAATGAAAAGCGCATCAACAGCGAGGGGGGGCTTCAGCGGAAAAAGGATCGCCCGATTGAAGGGTATCGGTCACGCGGTGGCAAGCCTTCTGATACGGAGTTTCGAAAGGGCGGAAAGAATTTTCCTCGCCATGCTGGCGAGGGGATATTCGGGCGCAACGCCCAGCGGAAACACAAAACAGGGGATGCGCGCCAGCGACTACCTCTTCCCCCTGTTCGTGATCGCGTATGGTTCGCTCCTGAGGATATACGGATGAACGGAGATAGAAACTACATCCCCGCGGTAGAGTTCAATAACGTAAGCTACTCCTACCCCGACGGAGCGATGGCGCTGTCTGAAATATCGCTGACCATTTATCAGGATGAGCGGGTCGCCATACTCGGTGCCAACGGAGCGGGAAAATCTACCCTCCTTCTCCATATGAACGGCCTCATTAAGAGCGAAGGCAACGTTTCCGTTTTCGGCGTCCCTGTTGTAAAGAAGAATCTCCCGGCAATCCGTCGGCAGGTCGGCTACCTTTTCCAGAATCCGGACGATCAGCTCTTTTGCCCGACGGTCTACGAAGATGTGGCGTTTGGGCCTAGGAACAGCGGCGTCAATGAGGAGGATATCGCTGAACTTGTCAGGGAGAGCCTGGCATCAGTGGGGTTGAACGGCGCGGGGGCGCATCCCCCTTTCCATCTGAGCCTCGGGGAGAAAAAGCGGGCGGCTATCGCCACACTCCTGGCGATGAAACCGAAAATCCTCGCGCTCGATGAACCTACCGCCTCGCTTGACCCGCGGGGAAAGAGGGAGATATCCGCGCTTCTGGAAAAGATAGGAGGGACGCAAGTCTTCGTAACGCACGATCTTGATCTCGCGCGAAAGAGTTGCCAGCGGACAATCATCCTCTACAAGGGGCGTGTGAAGTTGGACGGCCCCACTGAAGATGTTTTAAAGGACCGTCAGCTCCTAATTGAAACCGGCCTGGCATGATAAGCAACCCTTCCCTCCACTTTTGCGCATAAGCGCAAAGAGGGAATTGAACCATCTACAAACATAAACGGCTTGTAGCACCTCCTTATCTGGAGGATCTAGCCTTGCCCTTATGGTGTATCCTGCGGTTCTACTTAAGGCTCTTGTGCGTACCGTCGCAGAAGGGTGGGGTCTTCGTATGTTTGCACATGCAGAGGGCGGCTGTGCGCTTCTCCGGCACATTGAATTCGACCGGCGAAAATCCCGTCCCCTTATGCGAGCCATCGCAGAACGGCTGATTCTTCGACTTTCCGCACGCGCACCAGTAGTGTTTGCCCGCTTCCAATTCGATTACCTTTGGCGATCTTCCAGCTATAGTCGGTTCACCCATTGCTCTTCTCCTTTTGAACTAATATTTCGTTGATGAATTGATTTCAATATTCAATATAGCACATCGTTAGTATTGCGGGAATGGTTGTTGCCGTTTCAATCTCCGTTTCGCCTCCATATCCGCCCAGTGAAAATGTTATAATCAGTACAGAAAGAGGAAAAAGAGCATGAAAAAAGTCGAACACCTCTCCCCCGAAATGATATCCGGACGTTCAAGATCGATCCCTAAGAGAAGGGTGCACAAGGTGATGCATCTTCACCCGGAAGGGTTGAAAGGTAAATTGAGAATCGCCCGGAATCCTCTCATACCGAGAGCGTTGCGGGGAAAATAGATTTACCGTTTTATCCTTGCTTACTGCCGGATTAAAGAAGCGGTCATGCGCGGCGGGTGGGACAGGTGCAAATCCCCCCAGCTTAAAGGCGGAGGAGTATAGAGCCCCAGGTGAAGCCGCCGCCGAAGGTGACGAAAAGGACGAGGTCCCCCTTCTTTACCCTCCCCTCCTCGATGGCTTCATCAAGCGCGATCGGGATAGATGCCGCCGCAGTGTTTCCGTACTTCTGGATGTTCACGAAACATTTCGACTCTTCTATACCTAGCTGTTTCGCGACCTGCGCGATGATCCTGGTATTTGCCTGATGAGGTATTACAAGATCGATATCGGAAACCGAAAGGCCTGCTTCTTGGAGCGTCGCCTGCGCGGCGCTTATCATGCTCTTTACCGCGACCTTGAATGTCCCCTGCCCGTTCATCGTAAGGCAGTATTTCTTTTCGCTTATCAGGTCCGGCGTAAATCTCCTCGCGCTCCCGCCGCCGACCGCGCTGAGGAAATCGGATTTACTGCCGTCGGAATAGATGTGCGTTGAAAGTATGCCGGACTTCCCCCCTTTGCCGTCCGCTTTCAGCACGACCGCGCCGGCGCCGTCGCCGAAAAGAACACAGGTCGTTCTGTCCTCCCAGTCGAGAATGCTTGAATATATCTCCGAGCCTATCACGAGGGCGTTTTTGAAAAGTCCCGATTTTAAATACTGGACAGCCGTCGCTAGCGAGAATGTGAATCCCGAACAGGCTGCGAGGAGATCGAATGCAACCGCGTTTGTAGCGTTTATCTTTGCTTGCACGAAGCAGGCCGTGGAGGGGAAGAGCATGTCGGGGGTGGATGTACCGACGATTATCAGTTCAATATCCTTTGCCTTCAGCCCTGCCGCCTTGATGGCGTCCCTTGCCGCGGGCGCCGCCAGATCCGAAGCGCAGACCTCCTTTTCGGCGATCCTCCGCTCTTTTATCCCGGTGCGCTCGACGATCCACTCGTCGGAAGTATCAACGATCTTCGCGAGGTCGTGATTCGTCATCACCCGTTCGGGGAGGAACCGCCCGGTGCCGGCAATATACGGTTTCAAGAGTTATTCCTTTTTTTCCAGTTCATCGGCAGCAGCCGCAATGTCAAGATTTGCAAAAATGCCTTCGTGGTTCTCCATCGCCTTTTCTATCGCGATATTCCTCTCCATCCCTTCGCGTATCTTGTCGTTCACGCCATTCTTCACGAACGCCTCCGCGTGCTTGATCGCGTTTTTAATCGACTTCGCCTTTGAGGAGCCGTGACAGATAAAGACCGTGCCGTTTAGCCCGAGAAGGGGCGCTCCGCCGTATTCGTGATAATCTATCCTCCTTTTGAACTCCTCAACATAGGGCTTCACGAGGAGGTATCCCAGCTTGCTTCGCCAGTTGGTTGCGAAAAGATTTTTCAGCGCCTTGGTAAACATCTCGGCCACCGATTCGCTCACCTTCAGGGTGATGTTCCCTACGAACCCGTCGCAGACTATAACATCGGCAGTGCCGCGATAGACTTCCTTTGCTTCCACGTTGCCCATGAAATTTATGGAACTCTGCCGCAACATCTCGCCGGTAAGTTTCGATATCTCGTTCCCCTTCCCTTCCTCCTCGCCGATATTCAGCAGGCCGGTTATCGGGGATTTTTTCTCAAGCACGTGCGAAGCGTAAACGGAGCCCATAATGCCGAACTCGAACAGGGCCTGCGGTTTACAGTCCACGTTTGCCCCCGCGTCAAGAAGTACCGACCACCCCTTCTGGGTAGGGAGAAGCACGGTAATCGCGGCCCTGCTTATTCCCGGTATCAGCCTGAGGACAAGGGTTCCATGCGCCATGACGGCGCCTGTGTTTCCCGCGCTTACGAAGGCGGCCACCTTCCCCTCCTTGACGAGTTTTACCCCGACCATTATGGAGGAATCCTTTTTCTTGCGGTAGGCGACAGATGGGGATTCGCTCATCCCCACTACTTCGGAAGCGTGGACTATCTCTATGGGAAGCGAGGCGGTATCATGCTTTTTCAGTTCCGCCTCTATAACATCCTTCGGGCCGACAAGTGTGATCTTCGTGCCGTATTCACGCGCCGCCAGGACAGAACCTTCAACAATCTCTCCAGGGGCGTTGTCGCCGCCCATGGCATCGACGGCGATTTTCATTTATACGTCTTCTACCGCGATTACTTCCTTATCGCCATACATTCCGCAACGAGGGCATACATGGTGCGGCATCTTCGTCTCCTGACAGTTCGGGCAGACCGAATAATTCGGCTGACTTACCTTGTCATGCGAACGCCGCATTCCGCGTTTGCTCCTGCTGGTTTTCTTTTTTGGTACCGGCATTTTCCTATCCTTTCAATTTTCCAGTTTATCTTTCAACTTCTGCAAAACGGAGAGCCTTGCGTCTACTTCCCTTTCGGGACATTCGCAACTTGACTCGTTCCTGTCAATCCCGCACTTCGGGCAGAGACCCTTGCACTCTTCCTTGCATAACTGCTTCAATGGTATCGCAAAAATCATGTTATCACGAATAAGCGTCGAAACTTCCAACTTGTCGTTTTCGTAAACATACGAATCGACGTCTATTATTTCATCGCCCGCGCCCCCTTCGCCAACCGGCAGGAAGGTCGCGCCCAATTTTACGTCCAGTGTGTACTCATACTCTTTCAGACATCTGCCGCACTCCAGCCTGACTGTTCCAGAAGTTTTTCCGGTGACGAAATAGCTCTCGCCAGTCTGGCTGATATGGAGATTCGCCTCCATATCGCCAACTGCGTCTATTCCGTCGCTCGGCTCGAAAAAATCTGCGAATGCGCGCTTGACGTCGAGATCCAGTCCCGTAACCGGGTCAATATCGCGCAATTCAACGATAATTTCCATAGCTCCTGCCTGCCTGACTGATGCGATCAACAATTATCTGCTCTTCCAGTTTAAATAAGAACCGGCGCAATGACCAGCGAAACAATCGCCATCAGCTTGATAATGATGTTCATAGCCGGGCCGGATGTATCCTTGAAAGGATCTCCAACGGTATCCCCGATAACTGCGGCCTTGTGCGCTTCGGATCCCTTTCCGCCGTGGTTCCCTTTTTCGATATACTTTTTCGCGTTATCCCATGCACCTCCGGCATTTGCCATAAGGAGAGCAAGGAATACGCCCGTAATCGTCGAACCGGCCAGCATTCCGCCAAGAGCTTCCTTACCAAAAACCAAACCGATCAAGAGCGGAGTAGATACGCCGATAACGCCCGGAAGCACCATCTCACGTAAAGCCGCCTTGGTGGATATCTCAACGCACCTTGCTGAGTCAGGTTTTCCTGTACCTTCCATTAGACCCGGTATCTCGCGGAACTGCCTTCGGATCTCTTCAACCATCGCCATCGCCGCTTTGCCGACTGATGTCATGGTAAGCGCGGCAATAAGGAACGGCACTATTCCGCCGAGGAACATTCCAACAACAACAGTCGGGGAGAGGAGGTTGATCGATTCCAGTCCGACGACTTTCGCGTAGGCTGAGAAGAGGGCCAATGCTGTCAACGCCGCGGAACCGATGGCGAATCCCTTTCCGATAGCGGCGGTCGTGTTGCCGATAGCGTCGAGCGAATCGGTGATCTTCCTTGTATCGGCTCCCAGTCCGGACATTTCCGAAATACCACCTGCGTTGTCGGCAATCGGCCCGTAGGCGTCCACGCTCATCGTAATGCCGACCGTCGCGAGCATTCCAACAGCGGCAAGGCCTATGCCGTAAAGACCCGCAAGAGAAGCCGCGCCGAATGTAGCGAGCGCTATTATCACTATCGGCATTGCCGTGCTTTCAAGGCCGATGGCAAAACCTGTGATGATCGTCGTCGCCGCTCCGGTCATGCTTGAATTCGCGATCCTCTTAACCGGCCCGAACATGCCGGTATAGTATTCGGTGATAAGCCCTATGGAAACGCCGGCAACCGTTCCGAGAACAAGCGCCCAGAAAATACCTATCGGAAGGTTCAGCCCGACGACAATGAATCTCGAAACTATGAGAAGGAGTATGGCCGCCAGTATGGTGGTATAGCGCAACACGCTCTCTGCACCCGCTTTTTCAAAAACCTTCATGCTTGCAAGACCGATTATGGATGCAAGAAGTCCCGCCATTACTACCAGCATCGGTAGCATTACATGCGGCATGGACTGCATCGCCGCTCCGAGAGCGATGGTTGCGATAACGGAACCGACATACGATTCGAAGATATCAGCGCCCATGCCCGCGGTATCGCCCACGCAGTCGCCTACGTTGTCCGCAATAACGCCGGGATTTCTTGGGTCGTCCTCAGGGATACCTGCCTCTACCTTGCCGACAAGGTCGCTCCCTACGTCCGCCGCCTTTGTGTAAATACCGCCGCCGATACGGGCAAACAGCGCGATGGAGCTACCACCCATAGCGAATCCGCTCAAGTGGGAGATATTCTCAAAATCGCCGTACAGGATAAGGAATGTTCCGACTCCAAGAAGACCGAGGCTGGCAACGGTAAGACCCATGACAGCACCGCCCGAGAAAGCTATCTCGAACGCTTTCTCCGCCCCCTTTTTGTTTGCCGCTTCGCACGTTCTTACGTTTGCCCTTGTTGCCGCCTGCATGCCGATAAAACCGGCAAGCATCGAGCTAAGCGCTCCCGCCAGAAAGGCGTATGCGGTCTTATCCGCGATGAAAACAAAGAGAAGACCGAATACTATAACTATGAATACGGCTATCCGGATGTACTCGCTTTTAAGAAATACCATCGCGCCTTCGTGGATGGCATCCGAAATGTCTATCATCTTCTGATTGCCAGGCGATTGCCTGTTAATCATCATGAAAAGAGCCAACGCTACAAAAAGTCCCAGTACACCAAATAGTGGCGCGTAATTTGCCCAGCTTTCCATATAATCTCCCTGTAATCTCCCTAAAAGTTAAAAATCATCTGATAACAATCTTCTATAGATTGAGTAACCAAAACCTTTTCATCATTTCCAAACGGCGACAGCACATAATCGGCGGTGTCGACCCCTTTCGGCGGTCTTCCAACGCCAATGCGGAGACGCCTAAAATCTCGCGTCCCGATTTCGTCAATTATGGAGGCGATGCCGTTATGCCCTCCGGTTCCGCCTGTTTTCTTCTCCTTAACCTTGCCGAGCGGGATATCAACGTCGTCATGAACAACGGTTATATCCTCCGGCTTCAGTGAAAAATGCCCCATTAGGCCGCGCACCGCTATGCCGCTTCTGTTCATATATCCCTGGGGTTTAGCCAGAACAATTTCCTCGCCATCCCTTTTAAAAACCCCGACAAGGGAATTCTTGATCTTGCTCCTCAGCTCGGCGCCGTTCTCGCGTCCGATATAATCTACCGCCATGAAGCCGACGTTATGCCTCGTTGACGAGTAGTTCGCACCCGGATTGCCTAGACCAACAAACAATTTCACATTCCTGTTTCAGCAGAGTTATTTTTCTCTCAGGGCCGTTACTTCTTCTTCTCTTCTCCGCCAGCCGCTTTGGCGCCAGCCGCCGGAGCCGCCGCTTTTGCGCCCTCTGCGTTTGCTGTATCGCCCTCTTTACCGCCCGGTCCCTGTTTTGGAGGAGCGATCGAAACAAGCGGGGTATCTCCGCTGTCAAGCGCCTTGATCCCTTCAGGCAGCGAAATGGTCGAGATCGTAAGCTTCTGATCGATATCAAGTTCGGAGATGTTTACTTCAACGGAAACCGGCATCGACTCCGGGATCCCTTCGAGCGTTATCTTGTCGTGATGCACGCGGAGAATACCACCTTTGATCTTTACCCCCATTGCTACACCCTTGAAGATAACCGGCACCGATTTGACCAGCGGTTTTTTAATATCTATCTGAAGGAAATCGGCATGGAAGATCGTGTCGTTAAGCGGATGATACTGCAGTTCCTGGAGCAGCGCATGCCATGATGTTCCGCCGTCGAGACCAAGCTTGAGGATAACGCTTTTCCCGCTCGCTCCCGATAGGGCGCGAAATACTTCCTTGGAACTTACGGCGAGTTTTTCCTTCAAGCCGCCGCCATAGATTATCGCCGGCATAAGCCCTTTCTTCCTGAGGGTCCTGGAAGCCTTCTTTCCTTTATCGGTTCTTTTTTCAACTTTCAATTCAACAATATCCATTGTGATCTCCCTTAAATGATCAAATTTTAATATTCAAAAAGACTGCTTACCGATTTTGCCAGGTGGATTCTTTTTATCGCCTCGGCAAAAACTTCCGATATATCCAGCACTTTTAGTTTTTTACATTTCTCAACATGGGCTTCCTGCCCGATAGTGTTGGTCGTTATCAGTTCCGTTATCGGCGATCCGTTGATCCTCTCAATCGCCTTCCCCGAAAGCACAGCGTGCGAACAGCATGCCCTTACGGACGCCGCTCCGGCATCCAGAAGAGCGTTCACCCCTTCGGTGAGGGTTCCGGCGGTATCCACCATATCGTCCACGATTATCGCATCCATCCCTTTAACATTTCCTATTATATTCATCGCCTTCGCCACATTCTTCCCTTCACGGCGTTTGTCGATGATACCGAGCCCGCAATCAAGCTTTTTGGCAAAAGCCCTCGCGCGTTCGACGCCTCCGGCGTCCGGCGAAAACACGACCCTCTCATTCTTGAAATCGATGCTGTTTATATATTCTATAAGAACCGGGGAACCGTACAGATGGTCAACCGGCTTATCAAAGAATCCCTGTATCTGCCCGGCATGGAGATCCATGAACAGGGCGCGATCCATACCCGCCTGGCATATGATGTCGGCAACGAGGCGCGCGCTTATCGGCGTTCGGCTCTGAACCTTTCGATCCTGCCTGGCGTATCCGAAATAGGGCATAACCGCGGTTATCCTCCTCCCGGAGGCCCGCTTCACTGCATCTATCAGGAGGAGAAGCTCCATCAGGTTGTCGTTAACGGGTGTATTTGTCGACTGGATTATGAACACATCCCCGCCGCGTATATTTTCTTTTATCTGACAAAAAATCTCGCCATCCGAGAAATTGGAGATCTCACATTCAATGAGCGGCACACCAATTCCAGCGGCAATTCCTTCTGCCAACTTGATATTGGACCTGCCGGCTATTAGTTTTGGCCCGTCGACATTCATAAAATCTGGTATCCCGCTATAAAAAACATCAATTTTGGCTGGGGTGGTAGGATTCGAACCTACGAATGCAGGTACCAAAAACCTGTGTCTTACCGCTTGACGACACCCCAAGAGCTAACAATCGCCCTTAATAATAACGCTATAAAAGCCTTAAATAATAACAGACTTGCAAACAGTGTCAAATTAAATTGACAAAACCCGGTTCAGGCGTAATTTTGCGGTTTGGACAATAGACAAAAATCTGCTAAATTATTGTTTTAAGAACACTTATTATATTTATCCTGTATGCCGAAGAGAATGAGAGAATGGAAATTCATGACCGGATCATAAAAAGCTGCAAGAACGAGGACCCAAACGTTCGCAGGGCCTCGGCAGTAGCCCTTGGAAATATGGGAATTACACAGGCAAAAGGACCTTTGGCCGCTCTTTTAAAGGATAAATTCCCGGTGGTCAAGGAAGCCGCCATCTACGCTCTTTCGAAGCTGAACGCAGTGGAGGTAGTGGAACATCTCACAGCGATTCTCAACCCGGAAGACGGCGATGTCAGAAAAGCCATCCTGCAGACCGTCTCCTCCAAGACCCCTCCACAGGACCAGAAAAGCGAAGAAGAGGCCGCGATGGGGCTTACACCTGAAAAACTACTTGAACAATGGAAGGTGAAGAGGGCCGCGGCGCTTGCTCTTTGCAAGCTCAACCCGGATATTGCCGTTTCGCCGTTGATTGCGGCCCTTGCCCACGAAAATATCAACGTGAAAATAGCCTCAATAACCGGGCTTGGAAACATGGAATCGCAGGTCGCGGGGCCGAAACTTCTCGAACTGATAAAGAGCGAAGCGTGGGAGGTGCGCAAGGCAGTGGCAACGGCGCTTGGCAAGATCAAATACGAACCGGCCATTGATTCGATCGTTGAACTGCTTAAAGATTCGCGCTTCGCGGTAAGAATTGAAGCAATAATCGCGCTTAACCACTTTAAAACGCTCGATATCCTGGGACCCCTCTCAAACGTAATTAGCGAAGACGACAACGTGGACGTAAAACGGACCGCGGTGATCGCGCTTGGCAACCTTCAGACGGAGTACGCCATACCGTCGCTGACACAGGCATGTTCAGATCCCGCGTGGCAGGTAAGGAAGGCGGCTGTCACCGCGCTGGCTTCGCTAAAGTTCCCGCAAGTCCTTGATCCGCTGGTCGTCGCGCTAACCGATGAAAACGAGGAAGTGAGCCATGTGGCGGCTCTCGCCTACCCGAAGGTCGCCGCCGCCCTGGAATCCTCAATGTAAGATGAGACCATCTCCATTTTTAAACGGCGGAGTAAATATTAGAAAGTCCGGCTTTCTTCCGGACGGGAAAGACCCTGCCTGGCAGGGATAATATCCAATGGCAAAGAAACATAAAACCGAACTTGACGTCGACCCCACTTCCATACCGGTCACAGAAGAAGAAAAAGTCGAGGAGGCCCCCAAACCCTCTCCTGTCAAATTTGAGGCCGGAGGAGGAGGAGGAGGAGAAGAAGAAGAAGAAGACGAGGTAAAACCGAAAAGAAAACTTACCAGAAAGGCGATCATCATTCTTGCTGTCGGCATCAGCGGATTTCTCTCCCTGATAGCAACGATCGTGGCGGGATATTTCTACTTTTCAAAGGAAGAGGAACCCGTTATACAGCAGATCGAGGAACCCGCAAAGCCCGAGCCTGTGCAGAAAACTCCAGTCACATTCGAAAAGATGATCAATCTCAGCCTTGAACCGTTCATAATCCCTATTGAAAAAAATGGGGAAAAACGTTTATGGCGCATAGCATTCTCCATACAGCTTAGCAACGAAGAGACTATCGACGAGATTGAGGAGAACTCCTCCATCATACGCGAAGCTATATTCCTGTTTCTCACGACGCATAACATAGAGGACTTCTCAGACCTGAAGAAAAGGCCACGCACCATCTACGATATGGAGATCCTTCTCGACAGGTCCCTGCAGTCAGGGAGAGTGAAAAGCATAACGATAACCGAATTCAATATCATGTAGTTTCGGGGAAGGCTCCGAAACCGCTTATCTCACTATCTCCGTTCCGATACCCTTGTCGGTAAATATCTCAAGCAATACGGAGTGCTTCACCCTTCCGTCGATGATATGGGTTTTCTTTACGCCGGCATCAAGCGCCCTAAAACAGCTTTTCACCTTGGGCAGCATCCCCCCCTTGATAACCCCCTTTTCGATAAGCTCTTCCACTCGGCTTTCATTCAGATGGCTCAACAGCTCCTTGTCGGAGCCGAGTATCCCCCTTTCGTCCGTAAGAAGGACAAGCTTTTCCGCCTTCAGCGCGGCGGCTATCTCCCCCGCTACCGTATCGGCGTTGATATTGTAGGTCTCCCCTTTCGAGCCTACCCCTACCGGCGCTATGACCGGGATGAAATTGTCCTTGTCGATGGTCTCAAGTATCTCCTTGTTTATCTTCGTCACCTTGCCGACCATTCCGATGTCGATTATCTCCGGCCTGTCGACGTCCGCCGTCCGCTTTTCAATAAGCATCTTTTCGGCTTCTATCAGGCGGCCGTCCTTCCCGCTCAATCCGACGGCGCGCCCACCTTCGCTCGACAACAGCGAAACTATCTCCTTGTTCACCTTCCCGACGAGAACCATCTCAACCACGTCGATAGTCTCGCCGTCCGACACCCTGTGCCCGTCCACGAACCGCGTCGGTATCCCCATCTTTTCGAGGGTCTTCCCTATCTGCGGACCGCCGCCATGAACGACCACCGGATTTATTCCAACAAGTTTGAGAAGAGCCACGTCGCGGGCGAAGCCCTCTTTCAGCCCCTCTTCCACCATCGCGGATCCGCCGTACTTTATGACTACCGTCTTCCCGCTGTACTGCCGTATATATGGAAGCGCCTCTATAAGGACAGCCGCCTTCCCTATCAATTCATTCAGATTCAGTTCACTCATCAGCGCAGTATACACCGCAAACAGTTCGTCTTGCATCCGGAAGAGTGAACATCTCCCACTTCCCCATGCCTCTTCGCCAACATCTCGCGGGGGCTATCCTCCCCCCCTCCTCTTCCTTGCGTGCGGGTGGGCGCTGTCGTATACGTTCATGAGCCTCTCTATCCCTACATGCGTGTACTTCTCCGTGGTGCCAAGCGATGAGTGACCGAGCAGTTCCTGAATGGCGCGGAGATCGGCCCCTCCGTTCAGCATATGCGTCGCGAATGTGTGGCGTATCATGTGGGGGGTGAGGCGCTTTATTATACCCGCCCTGATGCCGTGCTTCACCACCACCTCGTAGGTCTGCCTCATCGAGAGCCTCTTTTTCAGTCTGGAGTAAAAGAGCGGGCCGCTATCCTTCCCGTTGCTTTTCATCAGCTCCCTTATCGCAACAGCCGCCTTTTTGCCGACCGGGATGATCCGCTCCTTGCTCCCCTTACCCATCACCCGGACAAGATTGCCGGTGAGGTCCACATCCTCGGCATTCAATCCCTGCAGTTCGGCGATGCGTAGCCCGCTCGAATAGAAGAGCTCAAGCATCGCGCGGTCGCGGAGCATCGTCGGCGATCCTTTGTCGGCGCTATCCATTAGCGCGAACGCTTCATCCACAGAGAGGAACTTCGGCATCTTCTTCGGTTTCTTCGGGAGCGGGACAGCCTCCGCGATGTTCTTCTCCACCATCCCTTCGCGCGCGAGATAGCGGAAGAAGGCGCGGAGAGCGGAGAGCTTTCTCTCTATGGACGACGGCGCGAGTTTTTTTCTATGAAGCTCCGCCACGAAAGAGCGTACCGCGATAACCTCCATCTTCTCGAAATCTATCGCGCCGGAAGTCCCCTTTTTTTCAACCAGCGGACTTTTGAAAGCGAACTCGGCGAACTGCGCGAGATCCTTTCCGTACGCCTTGGAAGTTTTCGGGGAGAACCCTTTCTCTATGGAGATATGCGTCAGGAATTTTTCAATCTCTTTTGGAATTTTTACCTGTTCCACAGGAACAGTTTAGGACCAGACCCGGCAACTATCAAGAGTGATCGGTCTTCATGCTCATACCTGCCACCCCCGCGTATGCGGGGATCCAGATATCACTATCCCGCCGCTCTTGGTTCCCTTCTTGTCACCCCCGCGTATGCGGGGATCCAGATATCACTATCCCGTCGCTCTTGGTTCCCTTCTTGTCATCCCCACGGAAGCGGGGATCCAGATATCACTATCCCGTCGCTCTTGGTTCCCTTCTTGTCATCCCCGCGTATGCGGGGATCCAGATATCACTATCCCGTCGCTCTTGGTTCCCTTCTTGTCACCCCCGCGTATGCGGGGATCCAGATATCACTATCCCGTCGCTCTTGGTTCCCTTCTTGTCATCCCCGCGTATGCGGGGATCCAGATTTCTAGCATTGGCGGCGTACACACTGCGAAAATAATTCCGATGCTATCGGGAGAAGAGGAATTAAATGTGCAATACGGTACAAAATTGTATAATTCTCAGCAATGGCTGAAATCGACACAGAAAAGCTGAACAGACAGTGGAAACCGGAGGAAGTTTCCAGGAGTGACCTTCGCCTATTCATTTTAGTAGTGATAGGTTTATCTGAAATCTTTTTATTATCAATTTTTATGGCGGCTACGTCGCCTTTGGAATTTATAGAAAAAAACCCTGCCTTCTCCGACATTTTCAAGAACATCCTGCCTCTTATCCTTGCCGCGCCGATAGCGCTCCCTATCTGGTACTGGCGGGATCAGAACAAGAAGGCCGATATACAGAACGCCAGAGAGGACCTTATCCAGAAGGATTTTCACGAAATACAGAAGTGGGCAGTTGGATTGGGTGGCGACAAAAATGAAACCTTGCAGATTGCCGCCATTCATCAACTGAAACCGTTTGCCGTCGGCATACATGGGGAGAGATTCCAGAGGCCAGCATATGAAATATATTTCTCCCTTCTCCAGTCATGGCCGGAGGAAGAGGTGAATGACGAGACAGTGGTTCCAAACCATATACTGGCCATCCACACCGTCTTCCGCGAAGAGGGGAGCAAAATCACAAAAAAGATGAACAGAATAAACCTGGCAAAGGCAGATCTTTCAGGTGCGGATCTCAGCGGTGTCAACCTCGCAGAAGCCAATCTGCAATCGGCAGAACTATTCAGAGCCAACCTGCAATCGGCAAACCTTATGCTTGCCAACCTGCAATCGGTTAATCTTGCTCATGCCAACCTGCAATCGGCAGACCTATCTGGAGCCAACCTGCAATCGGCAAACCTTCGCTATGCCAACCTGCAATCGGCATACCTTTTACTTACCAACCTGCAATCGACAGACCTATCTGGAGCCAACCTGCAATCGGCAGAGCTTGAAGGAGCCGAATTCGAAGATAGAGAGATCATCAGGGGTGAAAACTGGAATAAGGCAGAGTACAGTAAAGGAAAATTGGAAAACCTGCAAAAACTCTACAAGGAATTAAAGGGAAAAGATGAGAAGAATTATTGGGACCCTGAAAGCGAGAATTACATCTTCCCTCCTCCCATCCACGACAGCAGGGACTGACGATCATCCCCACTCCATCCACAAACAGCCACCCTACCGCAAGCATGACAAACCGCGCTGGATCCCCGCCTCCGCGGGGATGACAAGAGGACTGGAAACAAATATTCATATAAATTTTATGACAAACCGTGCAGGAGTTCGCTCTCGCGATGTTGGGTATGACAAGGGGAAGGGGGTGACGCCAGAAGAAAGCTAGCGGCAACGGCCTGTGAAGAAGTTCCTTACTCTACCTCTTCTGATGCAGGATCTTATTTTCTTAACAGCTTCGGACGCCGCATCGCGCCCCGCCTGCACCGCCTCTTCCGCTTTCGAAAAATCGGCCCAGTGAATACCTTTCGTCTTCGGCGTGATTATATAGTCCGCCCCTTCCAGCTGAAGGTTCGCCAATACGCGCCTCGTGACCACGCTCCCCCCAGTTATCACTTCGAGGGAGTTCGTCGGCTCCGGCTCCGGCTCGTCGTCCTGCATGATATCGACCGCTATCACTATATCCGCCCCCATGATGCGCGCGCGCCTTACCGGGTTCTGTTCTGCCCAGCTCCCGTCTATCAGCACCATCCCCGCCATCTTTACGGGGGGGAATATCCCCGGAATAGAACATGATGCGAGTATCGCCTTCTGCACCGACCCCTTTTCAAAATAAAAATTCTTCCTGGATACAAGGTCCGTGGCGCAACATGAGAAAGGTATCTTGCAGTGGCGGAACTCGAGGTCCGGCACGATGTCCGCGATGTTCCTCTCAAGCACCCCCGCCGGGAGATACGATACGTTTGTGAGCGAAACGCCGTAGAAGTACGACCTTCTCAGCTTTCTCGATATCTTTCCGAGAAGTCCGTTCAGCACACCCTGTTCACCTACCTTCGTGGAGCTGAGGAAATCCATCTTTGCGTCTTCGTAATCGTCGCTTTTGAGGAAATCTATGAATCTTTTTTCGATCTGCTCCGCGACCGGATCGAGAGCGTACATCCCGCCGATAACCGCGCCGATGCTTGTTCCGGCGATGAGATGGATAGGGATCTTTGCCTTTTCGAGTTCGCTGAGGACCCCAAGATGCGAAAGACCTCTTGCCGCGCCGCCTCCCAGAGCAAGGCCTACTTTAACGCCGCGAAATATGCCTCCCATAACTACCAATATATTCTATTTGCGCGTGAACCTGAAAAATAACTGCCCTCAATGGCGGAAGATGATCCTTCCGGGCGTGGACTCAACATAGTTACTCTGTAAAACTGATCCCGTAAAAATCGAGGTATCCGACTGCGTGAATAATAACGGGCCGGCTGACGCCGGCCCGTTTTGCAAAGCGTTACGCTCGTTTTTCCATTCCCGCCGGCTGTTTGGTGACCTGCTGGGCTATCAGCTTGCCGTCGCCGGAATCGATGAGATCGTGCCATACGTTCTTCGGAGCAAGGAAGGTGCTCCCTGCCTTTACCTTAAGGGTCTCTTCCTTGCCGTCATCGAGCTTGAACGTTCCCGTTCCCGCAATGACGGTGAATATCTGATCTCCGGTCGGGTGCCTGTGATATCCAAGCGCCTGTCCGGCCTTGTAATAGTAGACATCAAGTGTAAGCGCGTCGGTGGTGATAAGGTTCACCTTCGAGACCGCTCCGTCTGTAAATGCCTTTTTTTCGTTGATATCGTTTTGCTGAATTGCCATTATTAAAAAGCCTCCAATAGAAAATTTGTGGTTAAACGATTTTACTCTTCTCCGGTTAATTCTTTTTCATGTTTCATTATACCGCCAAAAGGCCGGATACAAAAACTTCTTGCCGTGCGAAACCCCTCCTCTTATAGCTGAATTTTTTCGATGCGCCGCCCGGTTGGAGTAAACTGTCTGGATGTCAGAAAGTCGAGTAGCAATAAAGGCGCAAAACCTGAGGAAGGATTTCTCGGTAGACGAATCGGGCCAGGGATTCCTTGGCAGCGTCAAAGCCCTTTTCAACAGACGGAAGAAAATAATACACGCGGTTGAAAACGTCACCTTCTCCATAAACCGGGGGGAGTTCGTCGGATACGTCGGCGAGAACGGCGCCGGAAAATCGACGACCATAAAAATGCTGACGGGGATACTCGTTCCGACATCAGGCTCGGCCCATGTGAACGGAATTATCCCGTACGAGAACAGGAGACAAAACGCCTTCCGCATCGGGGTGGTGTTCGGACAGCGCACACAGCTCTGGTGGGATCTCCCGGTCAGGGAATCGTTTGAAATGCTCAGGAACATCTACCGGGTTACGCCCGAAGATTTCAAGACAACGATGAAAAGGCTAAACACCGCGCTCGACCTCGATCCGCTACTCCAGATGCCGGTAAGGAAACTGAGCCTCGGGCAGAGGATGAGATGCGACATTGCCGCCGCATTAATTCACAAACCGGAGATACTTTTTCTCGACGAGCCGACTATCGGCCTTGACGTGGTAGCGAAGGAGAACATACGCACCTTCCTCGCCGAAACGAACAGGGAGAACGGCACAACCATAATCCTTACTACGCACGACATGAACGACATTGAAAAACTTTGCCGAAGGATCATCATCCTCGATCAGGGGAAAGTGATCTACGACGGAGAGACGGACGCACTGAAAAAGAAGTTCGCGCATGAAAAGGTTCTTGAAGTCGATTTTCACGAAACGGAAAAGGATCTCTCCCGCATACCGGAACTCTCCATCATCAGGGAGGAAGGGAACAAGAAATGGCTCAAGTTTGAAAACGGGCCCGACCATATAGGCGAGATCATAGGCAAGCTGGCGCAACAGTACAGACTGCGGGACATTTCGGTGCGCGAACCGTCCGTTGAAAGCATAATCAGGAACATTTACGAAAAGCGCGTGGCGCTTCCCGAACATGTCGAAACCGAGACGCAGGACGCGGGAACCGAACCTGTAAAGGGGGCGCGCTCTTGAATCCGTCGCTCTTCCTGAAATTCGTTTCTGTCTCGTTCCAAAAGGAGATCACATACCGCTTTGACTACTTCATGGGGATACTGAACGGATTCCTCTATGTATTCATATTCACATCCGTATGGAAAGCCCTCTACAGCCAGTCGGACGCGACCGCGCACAACGGCTTTTCCCTCACCGGAATAATCACGTTCGCCGTGATGGCTATGGCGGTGAGGATATCGTTCACGCAGGACGATACGGTTATCTATAAAAAAGTACAGGACGGCTCCGTCGCCATCGACCTCATCCGTCCGGTATCCTTTTTCTTCATGCACCTCGCGGAGTCGTCGGGACACTCCCTGTTCCACCTCTGCGCGAGATCGGTACCTATCATTCTCATTTCATCGCTGATCTTCGACATCGAGATACCGGCTGAGGCCCTGCGTCTGCTGACCTTCCTCCTCTCCGCCATCCTCGGCTACCTCATTCTTTTCATGGTCAACTTCGCGTTCGGTCTCCTTGCCTTCTGGTTCGTGGAGATATTCCCGTTCCTCCTTTTCAAGTACGGAATGCTCACCCTTTTCGGAGGGGGGATCGTCCCTATAGACTTTTTCCCCGAGCCGCTGAAGGTGGTAGCGGACTTTCTCCCTTTTCAGCAGGTGCTATACGTCCCGACTACAATTCTTATAGGGCACGCGGAGGCAAGTGAACTCCTTCCGATGATCGCAACGCAGTTTGTATGGATATTCACCCTTGCCGCCGTTTGCCGGACGATGTGGAGAGCGGGGCAAAACAAGCTGGTGATACAGGGTGGGTAGCCCGATGGAAAATTTCCGCGTATACCTTTCCCTCGTAATGACATCAATTCGCGCGAGGATGGAATACAAGTCGAGTTTTATATTTTATCTCGTGGCGATAATATTCTATTACCTTGGTCAGGTAGGTCTCCTCCTTGTCCTGCTGGCAAAATTCCAGACTATCCACGGATGGAGCCTCGGAGAAATGGCTTTCCTCTTCGGGCTTCTCACCTTCGCGCTCGGAATGTCAAACTTCTTTTTCAGCTCTCTTATAAACTTCGATCAGATGATAATAAACGGCGACTTCGACAGGTACCTTGTCCGCCCGTTGAGTCCGCTGGGCCAGGTGATGGCGTCGAAATTCGAGGCCTCTACCCTTTCGCACCTGCTCATTGGCATTGCCGCGCTTTACGCAGGTTCCACGATGGTGGACCTCGACTGGACCGCAAGGAAGGCCGCCTTCTTTCCACTGGTTGTGATAGGCGGGGTGATGATATCCGGGGCGATACGCCTTTCGGTCACCGCCGTCGCCTTCTGGACCCTTCGCAACCAGTCACTGGTGCATACGATAGTTTTCTCATCCAGGGAGTTCGTTATCTACCCGGTATCGATCTACAACTTTGGAGTGCAGTTCTTCCTGACATTCGTATTCCCGCTGGCATTCATAAACTTCTACCCGGCCCACTATTTTCTCGACCGCGCCGGCGACGATCTGCTTCATCCCGCCCTGCAGATGGGAACGCCGCTTGTGGGGGTAATTCTCTTCTCGATCTCGCTTCTTATCTGGAAAACAGGGATAAACCACTACCAGTCATCGGGGAGTTGAAGCGGCTCCTTGCAGCAGAGCTACTCCTTTCCTGGGCAAAATAAGTAAAACTAAAGTATTGAATCGTACTTTGCGAAAAGTTTATCCTAGCTCCCTTGAAGGAGAAACGACGGATTCACATCAGGAGGCATAAATCATTGAAGAAAAAAATATATCCTAATTACAGCATGCTGGCCATCTTGGCGCTATGCGCGTCCATATCCTTGGCAGGTTGCGGCCTTGAGGACGACGATGATGATGACGATGACAACGGCGGCGGAAACACCATTGTGAACGTCACTGAATCGTGCGATCTCACCTCGACTCTATCCACTTGCACCGAGTACACAGGTACATATTGGAACTCTGTAAATATCACCGCCTCCTGTACCGAAGGGACCGTCGGTATCACCTGCCCTACCTCTGGTTTCGTTGGGAAATGCCTGGTTGATAGCGGTACCAGCACCGAACATATAACTTTCTATTTTCCCGAATACACCGCCGCCGTGGCGGAAACCATCTGCACAGGCACGGAAGGCGGGACATTCACAGCCGCGCCATAAAAGCTTTTCTAATCCGGGGGAGCGGTGAACTCCGCTCCCCTTTTTTTTACCCTCCAAAGGCCTTGAATATCCATATCCTGGGCAGGATCAACCCCGGAACAGGGTGAAAACTTGACGCGCATTCAGGGCGATTTTATTTATTAAAAAGGATGTCGAATTGCAGATTTCCGGCGACAGGCTTACAATAAAAGGGGAGAAGAAGATCGAAAAGGAGGATAAAAACGGCGATTATTACCGCATGGAAAGAGCCTGCGGATCCTTCTGCCGAGTGGTTCCGCTTCCGGAAACTGCTGAAACCGAAAAAGCGGAAGCTACTTTCGGCAAGGGTCTCCTGAAAGTCGCGATCCCGTGATTGAAAGAGGCCGAGAGCAGATTAAAGCGAGGCGAGATAAGGAAGGAGTGACCGATACTTGAAATTGGGAGAGAGCTTTTTCAGCCAGTATCCCGCCCCCCCATACCGGGATACATGCCTTCCCCGGGCCTGAAACCCTCTCTCCCTTTTTTCCGGCAGATGTACACTATTGAATAAATCAAAAAAATCCTCAAAAAGGAGCCGAACCTGTTGCGCGGAAAGGTGTATAATTCCCCGATGAGAAAAAAACTGATAGCCGGAAACTGGAAAATGCATATGACGACCGTTGAAACGGGCGACCTCATAGAGGAGATCATTGAAAACATAAAGGATGTTGACGGGGTCGACGTTGTTGTCGCCCCCCCCTTCACGGCGCTTGAAGCGGCGAGGGAGACGATCGGCTCGGCCAATATCGGCCTCTCCGCCCAGAATATCTTCTGGGAAGAAAAAGGGGCGTTCACCGGAGAGATATCCGCCCCTATGCTTCTCGACACAGGGTGCGAATGGGTGATAATCGGCCATTCGGAGCGGAGGCAGTATTTCGGCGAAACCGACGAGACCGTGAACAAGAAGATCAAGACCGCCATCTCGGCGGGGTTGAAACCTATCGTATGCGTAGGCGAGACGCTGGAAGAGCGGGAAAGCGATAAAACAGACAGTGTGATAGAGACCCAGCTTGCAGGCGGGCTTTCGGGAATACCGGAGGAGAGCCTCGGCGACATGGTAATTGCCTACGAGCCGGTTTGGGCAATCGGCACAGGGAAGACAGCCTCGCCCGCCCAGGCGGAGGAGGTCCACTCCTTCATCAGGAAATGGATATCCGACCATTACTCGGCCGCAACAGCCGATAAAATGAGGATACTTTACGGCGGATCGGTAAAACCGGACAATGCGGCGGAGCTGATGTCCCAGCCGGACATAGACGGGGCACTGGTAGGAGGAGCAAGCTTGAAAGCTGGCGATTTCAGTGCTATCATTCGCGCTTCGTAATATTTCTACACTTTAATGAGGATATGATTTGATATGACCACTGCATTGTTGGTAGTACATGTATTCGCGGCGCTGTTTATGATATTGATAGTCCTTCTCCAGTCCGGCAAGGGGGCCAGTATGGGTGCCGGTTTTGGCGGCTCTTCACAGACGGTTTTCGGAAGCCGCGGCCCCGCGAGTTTTCTCGCCAAAGTGACGACCTTCGCCGCTACAGTATTCATGATCACTTCGCTCACGCTATCCGTTTTAGCTTCGAGCTCCAAGAGCACATCCGTTGTCGACCAGATTGAAAAACCTGTCGCGCCAATCGAGGAAGAAGGGGGTTTCGACCCATTTGAGGCCGGCAAAGAGGGAATTGACAAAAATCTGCCCGCCGGGGAATCGGACGAGAAGGGACAGGAAGGTCCTCAATAACAGCCATGCGGATCTTGGCCGTTGCGTTGGCGCTCTTTCTGACGTCGGCCTGTCAGCCTAAACCTGTTGGCAACGGGAAAAGCTCTTCCCAAAAACCTGCCGAGATATCTACTACACCCGAACATGGGGGAATGCTCGTTGAGGCAAGCATCGGCGACGCAAGCAACCTCATTGCGATGCTCGCGGGGGACGCGGCATCCCACTCCATTTCCGGCCTGGTAAACGCGGGCCTCGTACGCTACACCCCATCATGGGAGATAGAAGGGGAGCTTGCCGAATCATTCGAGATATCGAACGGCGGAAAGACTATCACTTTCCATCTCCGCAAGGGGGTTAAATGGCACGACGGCCATCCGTTCACATCTGCCGACGTCATGTTCGGCTATAAAACAATAATTAATGAGAACACACCTACCGCCTACTCCGAGGACTATCTCCAGGTATCAAAGGCTGAAGCGCCGGATGATCACACTTTCATAGTGCATTACGACAAGCCTTTCGCTCCGGCCCTCGGTTCATGGGGGAGCCTTACCGTTCTCCCCAAGCACCTTCTTGAAGGGAAGGATATTACGAAATCGGAATTGACCCGCAAGCCGATAGGCGTAGGCCCCTATAAATTCATCGAATGGAAAACGCAGGAGAAGATAGTCCTCGAAGCGAATCCCGAATATTTCGAAGGGGAGCCGTTCATAAAACGGTATGTCTTCCGCATCATCCCGGATACGGCAACGCAGTTCCTTGAGCTGAAATCAAACGGCATAGACATGATGGGGCTCACCCCGATCCAGTACAAGAAACAGGCAAACACCAGCTTCTTCAATGAAAACTTCCAGAAGTACAGCTATCTTGCCAACGGATATGTCTACATGGGGTACAACCTTAAAAGAAAACTTTTCCAGGATGTCCGCGTGCGAAGGGCTATCACCCACGCCATAGACAAGGACGAGATCATTGAAGGGGCGCTCCTTGGGCTCGGCAAACCTGCCGAAGGGCCGTACAAGCCCGGCATATGGGCCTACAACCCGAACGTGAAAAAACTTGGGTACGATCCCGAAAAGGCGAAGAGCATCCTGGCCGAAGCGGGGTGGAAAGATACTGACGGCGACGGGATCCTCGACAAGGACGGAAAAAAATTCGAATTCACCATAGTCACAAATCAGGGGAACGACCAGAGAAAAAAGACCGCTGAGATAATCCAGAGAAGGCTGAAGGAGGTCGGGATAGCGGTGAACATACGGATCATTGAGTGGGCATCCTTCATAAAGGAGTTCATCAACAAAAGGGAGTTCGACGCCACTATCCTCGGATGGTCACTTTCGCCCGACCCTGACAATTACGACATCTGGCACTCGTCCAAAACAAAAGAGGCCGAGTTCAATTTCATATCGTACAAGAACGACGAGGTTGACGCGCTCCTCGAAAAGGGGCGGCGCTCATTCGACCAGGAAGAGAGAAAAAAGGCCTACTACCGGATACAGGAGATACTGGCGGAAGAACAGCCATACTGTTTCCTCTTTAACTCCGAATCGCTCCCCGTGGTAAGCGCGCGGGTGAAAGGGATCACCGCCTACCCGACAGGTATCGGATACCGCTGGCCGAACCTCTGGTGGATACCCAAATCACTGCAAAGGTATCAGCCGTAACGCATATGATGAACCGCTCCTCCATTGGAAATATCATATGGGTGGAGTAGTCGCCATAATTCCCGCGCGATACCAGTCGGAAAGGTTTCCGGGAAAACCGCTCGCGCTCCTTAAAGGGGAGCCGGTCATCATCCATGTCGCCCGAAAGGCGGCGGCTTGCAGAAACATCGACCATGTTATCGTCGCTACCGACAGCGAAGAGATCCATAACGCCGTTACCTCATCCGGTTTCATCGCCAGGATGACATCGGAGACACACCAATCGGGAACCGACAGAATTGCGGAGGTGGCGAAATACATAAATGACGACATAGTCGTGAACATCCAGGGGGACGAACCTCTAATAGACACCGACTCGGTTGATAAAGCGGTGAAAGCGCTAATAGACGATAAATCCCTGAATGTCTCCACGCTCTGCGTGCCGATAACGCAAGAGGATTTCAAAAACCCTAACGTTGTGAAGGTCGTTATGGACAACGACGGAAACGCCCTCTACTTTTCACGCTCCCCCATCCCCTACAACAGGGAATCGGGACTTCCAACGCCGATGAAGAAACATATCGGTCTTTATGTATACCGGCGCGACTTTCTGATAAAATACGCCGATATCCAGCCTTCGGAATTGGAGAGAGTGGAAAAACTGGAACAACTGAGAATACTTCAGAATGGGACGAGGATAAAGGTCATTACTGCTTCCAAGGACAGCATAGGCATCGATACGCCGGAAGACCTTATAAGGGCGGAGAACACCGGTAATGTCTAAATTCATATTCGTCACCGGCGGCGTCCTCTCCTCGCTCGGGAAGGGACTTTCCGCCGCGTCGATAGGGGCGCTTCTGGAACTGCACGGGCAGAAGGTCACCTTCATAAAACTCGACCCTTACATAAACGTGGATCCCGGCACAATGAGCCCGTACCAGCATGGCGAGGTTTTCGTCACCGATGACGGCGCGGAAACCGACCTCGACCTCGGTCATTACGAGCGTTTCGTCTCCACGCCGATGAGTCAGAAGAACAACGTCACGACCGGCAGGATATACGATTCGGTCATCAGAAAAGAACGCGAGGGTTACTACCTCGGCAAAACAGTGCAGGTGATACCGCATATAACTAACGAGATAAAGGAACGGGTGCATGAGGCATCCAACGGATTCGATATCACCATCGCGGAGATAGGGGGTACGGTCGGCGACATCGAATCCCTCCCCTTCCTTGAAGCTATGCGCCAGTTTCGCCTCGATGTCGGGAGAAAAAACACACTCTTCATACATGTCACGCTGATACCTTACATAAAAACCGCGAGGGAACTTAAAAGCAAACCTACCCAGCACTCCGTGAAGGAGCTTCGCGAGATAGGCGTTCAGCCCGATATCCTCCTATGCCGCACGGAGGTTCCGCTCCCGGAAGAGATGAAAGAAAAGATATCGCTCTTTTGCAATGTCGATTCGAGAAACGTAATCAACGCCAAGGATGTCGACTCTATATACGAACTCCCTCTTGTGTTCTTCGAGGAGGAACTGGACAAAATAATTCTCGAATCGCTCGAAATAAATATCGAACGAAAAGAGCCTGACGTGTGGCGGGAAGTGGTGAGAAAAGCCCTGAAGCCTTCCAAGGAAGTGACGATCGCTATCGTCGGCAAATATGTCGGCCTGCAGGAATCATACAAAAGCCTTGCGGAGGCCCTTTCGCACGGAGGGATAGCAAACGATGTAAAGGTAAACCTGAGATGGATAGATTCCGAGGCTCTTACCGAAAAGAATATCGAGGAGAACCTGAGCGGCTGTGCCGGAATCCTTGTGCCGGGTGGATTCGGCGAGCGGGGAGCTGAAGGAAAAATCACCGCTGTAAAGATCGCGAGAGAGAGAAAGATACCGTTCTTCGGCATCTGCCTCGGAATGCACTGCGTCGTTATCGAATACGCCCGGAACGTCTGCGGCATTAAGGATGCCAACAGCAGTGAATTCGGCCAGAACGGCAAAAACAACGTTATCGATATCATGCCGGATCAGGTAGGGAAGGACATGGGGGGAACCATGCGGCTCGGCAACTATCCATGCGCTGTTAAAAAAGGAAGCCACTCCTACCGCGCCTACGGGAACAGCACAAAGATTAACGAACGGCACAGGCACAGATACGAATTCAACAACAAGTACAAGGAGAAGCTTGAAAAGGCCGGTCTTGTCTTCAGCGGAATGTCGCCGGACGGCAAGCTGGTGGAGATCGTCGAGATAGAGGATCACCCTTGGTTCATCGCGGGGCAGTTCCACCCTGAATTCAAATCATCACCCTTAAAACCGCACCCGCTCTTTACATCCTTCATTGCGGCGGCAAGCGAGATGGAGTACCTTTTATAATCATGGCACAGCAAAAAACAGTAAAAGTAGGCGAACTTTCCATAGCGAACAACCTCCCGTTCACCCTTATTGCGGGGCCGTGCGTGATAGAGGACGAAAAGGGGGCGCTCTCCGCCGCCGAAAAACTGAAAAAGATGACCGACGAGCTGAAGATCGGGTTCATATACAAATCGTCATACGACAAGGGGAACCGCTCATCCATAGAATCGTTCAGAGGGCTCGGCATGAAGCGGGGCCTCACAATACTTCAAAAAGTAAAACAGAAATTCGGCATACCTGTCCTCTCCGACATACATAATGAAATGGAGATACCTCAGGCGGCGGAAGTTCTCGACATCATTCAGATACCCGCCTACCTCTGCCGTCAGACCGACATCCTCATAGCCGCCGCAAAGACCGGCAGAGTGATAAACGTGAAAAAAGGGCAGTTCCTCGCGCCGGGGGATATGGGGAACGTCGTCGACAAGGTTGTGAAGTCGGGCAACGACCGCGTGCTCATTACGGAACGCGGGACGACCTTCGGCTACAACAATCTTGTATCAGACTTCAGGGCTCTTCCGATAATGGCGGAGACAGGATACCCGGTGATATTCGACGCGACACACTCCGTGCAGTTGCCCGGCGGACAGGGCACAAGCTCCGGCGGCGAGAGAAGATTCGTAGCCCCGCTCGCGCGCGCCGCGCTTGCTGTCGGCGCGGCAGGAGTTTTCATGGAGGTTCACCCCGATCCCGACAACGCCCCGTGCGACGGCCCGAACATGCTCAAGCTCAAGGATATGCCAAGGCTCCTCGCCGACCTCCTCGCCATCGACACGATCGCTAAAAAGAAATAGCAGAAAAGTTTAACAAGACCGTCCATTCATTAACAACGGTTCTCTTTTTTGCATTGGTAGCACATAGGAAGCGACTACTTTATTACAACTTTAGATACATAATCTCCAATTTCTGGATCCCAATAGCCGCCTTCGCCGGTTCTCTTTGCTTCTTCGTAAACCTTGCGCAATTCTTCTAGTGCTCCCTTACCGTAAATTGCCTTGTCCCAGTTTTCGGCTTCCACTACGTGCCTATTATTAAATTTGGCTCCAATAAGTTTTGCCGATTTCAGGTTGGCTAAAGCAATAAATACCGATTGCAGGTTGACTCCTTCAAGGTTTGTGGATTCCAGGTTGGCTCCCAGAAAATTTGTCGATTTCAGGTTGGCTTCTCTAAGGTCTGCGAATTGCAGGTTGGCTCTTACTAGGGTTGCCGATTGCAGGTTGGCTCTTATTAGAGATGCCGATTGCAGGGCAGCATCTTCGAGAAATGCCGATTGCAGGTTTGCTTCGTAAAGATTTGCCGATTTCAGCTTGGTTCCTCTAAGGTGTGCCGATTTCAGATCTACTTTAGAAAGGTGGGCTGATTTCAGTACGGCCCAGTCAAGATTGACACCGTTTAAATTTGCTTTACTCAGATCAGCTTTTGCCAGACTTATGCCTACCATTTTTTTGGTTATCTCTCCCCCCTCTTCACGGAAGACTGTGTGGATAGCCTTTATGTAATTTTGGACTACGGTATCTTCGTCTACCTCTTCCGGTTGCCATGTCTGGAGAAGAGAGAAATATATTTCATATGCAGGTCTTCTGAATCTTTCGCCATGCTTGCCTATGGCAAATGGCTTCAACTGGTGAATTGCGGCTATCTGCAAGGTCCTCTCCTTATCGCCTTCTATACCTATTGCCCATTTCTGGATCTCGTGAAAATCTTTCTGGATGAGTTCTTCCTTTGCGTTCTGTATATCGGCCTTTTTATTCTGGTCGCGCCAGTACCAGATAAAAAGTGCTATTGGCGCGGCGGCAAACAAAGGGATGACAACGTTGAAAGGTTCCGCAAAAAGCTTAACTAGAAAATCCCTCTCGAAATGTATAAGAAGCAGCTCGATGAGACCGATTGCCGTAATGAGAAAAAACCGATAATGGTCTCTTACAAACAAGAAAGGGACTGATATTCTCTGCCAAATAGCACCCCATTTATCCCGAATGAACTTTCCTGGATTCATGGAAGAATTATACATTTTTGTAGCGTATCGCACATCTTTTCATACTGCTTGATTGCGCATGCCTTCACGGGGATGACAGAGGAGGAAGATTGATTCTCTATAGTTAGGAAAAATAATCAGCTGTCCGCACGGTTCTGCTTGAGGAGTTTGTCGGTCTCCTCTTTCAGCTTCGGGCCGAGGCTCACCTTGTAGACGTGAGGATTCATCAGTCGTCGCATCGTAGGATGCAACCTCTCCAACTGCAGCGATGCGCGGGCACGGATATCCTTCAACGCCGGAAACTGTACCGTCACCCTACCCCCTTTCATCACCTGTCTGAGAAGCGGTTCCGCTTCAGCAATTGAATCGTAAAACTTGTTCTGATACTCCATCACCGGATGATACCCCGTAACTCCTTTCGAGAAATCGTGCGCGACACCTTCCAGCTCCACGATGTCGGCCATCATCTCGTTTTCCGTACCGTAAAGCCTCCAGACCTGTTTAATCCCCGGTAGCGTAGACTTGTTTATATTGTCGCTCACTTTCAGCTTCATGTCCCACTTGCCATCGGCATCCTGCAAGGCTGTAAGTTTATAAACGATGGAGAGCGCGGAGGTGCCGTCGCCGGTCACCAGTTTTGTCCCAACGCCGTAGGAATCGATTTTCGCCCCCTGTATCTTGAGGTCGTGAATGATGTACTCGTCCAGGTCGCTGGAGCCGACGATGATCACATCCTTCAATCCCGCGTCGTCGAACATCCTGCGCGCTTCCGCGCTGAGGTACGCCAGGTCGCCGCTGTCTATCCTCACTCCGCGAAGGCGTCCCCCCTCACCCTTCATCTCAAGCGCGACCTTGATGGCGTTCGGCACACCGCTTTTCAGCGTGTCGTACGTATCCACCAGCAGGATAGAATTCTTCGGATAGATCTTTACGAAACTTCTGAAAGCCTCAAGTTCGCTGTCGAACGCCATTATCCAAGAGTGCGCCTGCGTCCCGGCCACAGGAATGCCGTACATCTTTCCGGCTTCTACGTTTGAAGTCCCGGCACACCCTCCGATATACGCGGAGCGGGAGGCGGTCAAGGCGCCGTCCACACCCTGCGCGCGGCGGAGGCCGAACTCCATTACGTTATCCTTCCCCGCTTCAAGCGATACGCGCGCCGCTTTTGTGGCGATGAGCGACTGGAAATTGAAAATATTCAAAAGCGCAGATTCGACAAGCTGACATTCAGGGAGGGGCGCTTCCACGCGTAGCAGAGGCTCTCGCGGAAAGACGACACTCCCTTCCGGTATCGCGTGAATGTCGCCGGTGAACTTGAAACTTTTCAGGTACTCCAGGAAACCTTTTTCGAAAAAACCGATGCTCCCGATATATTCAATATCCTCATCGGTGAATTTCAGCCCTTCCAGAAATTCAAGAGCATCCTCCATGCCCGCCAGTAGCGTGTAGCCTCCGTTGAATGGATTTTGCCTGAAGTAAAGATCGAAACATGCCCTCCGCTCCATCATCCCCGACTTCCAGTAACCCTGGAGCATAGTAAGTTCGTAGAGGTCGGTAAATATCGCGGACTTCGGATGGCTCACATTCTATCCTCCGGTTGAAGGTATCACGCTATCGCGGAGATATCGTTTTCGGATATCATCGCCACTCCGGCCCCTTCCATTTCACGCATCGCGACGGCGACGGAACCTTCAATATCTATTCCCCGGCACGCTTCTCTGATAAGAAAAACTTCATAGCCAAGCTTTCGGGCGTCGAGCGCGGAGTATTTCACGCAGAAGTCGGTCGCGAGCCCGGCGATGAAGATACGTTTCAGTTTTCGCTCCTTCATGTAACCATGCAGACCTGTCGGCGTTCTTCTGTCGTTCTCATAAAACGCGGAGTATGAATCGATATCCCTGTGAAAGCCTTTCCTTACTATCAGCTCCGCCATCGGGAGGTCGAGCCCTTTATGAAACTCGGCGCCAATGCTCCCCTGTACGCAATGAGCCGGCCATAGCGTCTGTTCCCCATATTCGGCAGTGACTGTTTCAAACGGCGATTTCCCTTCATGCGACGAGGCGAAGGAGAAATGCCCTTCCGTGTGCCAATCCTGGGTAAGTATCACATGAGGGAGCATCCTGCCGAGACGGTTAACGGACGGAACTACGAGGTCCCCTTCATTGACCGCCAGCGCGCCTCCGGGGCAGAAGTCGTTCTGCACATCTACCACGAGCAGAACATCAGATTCTTCGAGAACGGTTCCAATACCCATTTGCCCATCCTCCGCGGGTCAGCGACAAGATCCGCATCGGCAAATTTTACGAATTAATGCGACCTAACCTGCCAATTCATTTTAACTTTTTTGCGGCATGAAAAAAAGGAGCCGAGGACGAAACGGGCGAAAAACTCTACGCGGTTGAATTAATTCTTCCCCTGTTTTTCCTGTATCTTGAGCGCCCTTAATATATCGGAATTGGTGACATGCCCCGCCTCAAGGAGAATTTCGCCGATCCTTTTTTCCGGTGTCTGCTCTTTTTGAACGGCAAGGGCTTTTTCAATATCCTCTTCGGTGACATGTTCCAGGATATATTTCGTCAATATTTCTCCAAAAAGCATCCGCTTTTTTTTCTCTTTTGCCTCGGCTTCCTTCTCCTCCCGGCTCTCGCTCGTCTGCTCCTCGTCGTCCTCGTACTCGTCATCCTCATCGGTTTCGGCAACATGTTTGCTCAATAGCGCCGCCTTTACGCGATCTGTCGCGTCGGAAATGCCGTCGACCACGCTGTCGGCGGTTTTCGTAAAAATATCGTAGATGACCTTCAGCACGAACAGGGCTACAAAAATAGCGAGAGGAACAAGAACAATGGATACAAGGGCCTTCGCCTGGTCGGTTCTTTCGGCAACAGCACTCTCCGAGCTCTCCAGCTTGCGCCGGAATATCTCCTTTGCCTCGTCCGGCACCTCGATGTTTATGGAAAACGGATCGAACTGTGAGATGTTTACAATGATGTCGCTCACAAGTGCAAATTCAGACATTTCCCCGCCCCCCAAAAAACAAAAGAACAATTCAGAATATAGGGAGATATTAACCTTTAGCAGTTGATGCTTCAAATGGAATGTGGGAATTGAGTGGAAAAAGCATGTAAGAGACTACGGCCTATCCCGTCGGAAAAAGCGGTAGGCCGCAGGCAAAAACCAGTTCATTCGTCGAGTCTCTCCGATATGCCCCTAGTCTCATACATGCCAAGAACACCGGAAGGTGTCCTCCACCTCTTTGTACCATAATTACTGGAAAAACCAAATAGAAAATATACCTATTTTCATATTTATTAATTACTTATGCGAAAATTCATTCGCATGTTGATAACTGGAACTACTAACTATTTAATATTTCAGCCGCTTCCTTGGCGAAATATGTGAGTATCATATCGGCCCCGGCGCGTTTCATCGAAAGGAGCATCTCCATCATTACTCTTTTTCCGTCTATCCATCCCTTTTCGGATGCGGCTTTGACCATGGAATACTCTCCGCTGACGTTATAGGCGGCGACCGGGAGCGAGAACTCTGATTTGATCCTGAAGATGATATCCATGTATGAAAGAGCCGGCTTTACCATTATGATATCGGCGTTCTCCTGTATATCGAGGAAAACTTCCCTGAGCGCCTCCCTGCTGTTGGCCGGATCCATCTGGTATGTGGAGCGATCGCCGAACTGTGGCGAAGAATCGCACGCTTCCCTGAACGGCCCGTAAAATGCCGATGCGTATTTTGCCGAATATGCCATTATCGGTATCTCACCACACCCCTGGTTATCGAGAGCTTTCCGTATTATCGCCACTCTTCCATCCATCATATCGCTCGGCGCGACCATATCGGCCCCCGCGTCGGCGTGCGAGAGTGCCATAAGGCCGAGCTGTTCGAGCGTCGGATCGTTCAATATCTTTCCATCCTTCACTATTCCACAGTGCCCGTGGGATGTGTATTCATCGATGCAGACATCCGTGATAACGGTAAGTCCGGGAACGGCGTTTTTGATCTCCTTTATCGCCCTTTGCACTTCGCCGTTCGGGTCAAGCGCGCTTGTGCCCTTCTCATCCTTCTTTTCAGGGATGCCAAAAAGGATTACCGCCGGAATACCGAGGGATGAAACCTCCTTCACTTCCTTTGCGATGTTGTCTACGGAGAACCTGTAATTCCCCGGCATCGAGGAAATCTCGGTTTTTACCCCTTTGCCGTACGTTATGAAGAGGGGATAAATGAGGTCGTCCGGCGTTAGAATAGTCTCGCGCACCATTCTTGCCAGGCTAGCGGACGCCCTTGTTCTCCTGCCTCTGTATTCCGGGAATTGCATCACGCAATTCTAACCTGAAAACGGGATGGAATTAAACCGCGGAATTCAAATTAGCAAAAAAAAGCGGTAACCGTCTCCTTTGGTTATAATACTCCGACATGGAACAAAAATTCAGAAGACCGGAGACCAGGCAGATAATCTACGTCATACTCTTCGCCTTCACCTTCATCATGTTCTGGAAAACCCTTAACCACCGCTCCGCCGAGTATTACGAAATGGGGGAAAAAGCTCTTGAGGAGGGGAAAACTCTTCAGGCGATAACATTCTTTGAACGCTCCGCCCTTTACTACACTCCAAACAATCCATACACGGATGAGTCCGCCAAAAGGCTGGCCGAGATCGCCAAAGCCAATGGGGAGAACCTCTTTGGAAATCTGTCTGACCATGCCATCAAACGCATAGAAAAACAGATCTACCCTTCGTCGATCTCACAACCCGCAGAAAAGGGGGATATCGAAGACGACCTCCCGGGGGGCTTGACGATACCGCACAGACTCGCGATACATGCATCCTTTATTCTCTGGGTTGCCGGGATATTCTGGATCTTCAGAAAGGGCTTCACGGCCACCGGTGAAATAAACGTAAAGGAAGCTACAAACGGGCTCTTTACATTTCTAATATCACTATTTGTCTGGCTTTTCCTTCTGGCGGCGTGATGGGGCTGGCTGTATTTCTTGTCTCCTTTCTCCTCTATTCCTACACCGCCATACCGGTCATCTTTTACGAAGACAATCCCGAATTCATAACTACCGCCTATACACTCGGAATCGCGCATCCAAGCGGATACCCGCTAATAAACATTCTCGGAAACATCGCAGGACTTCTCCCTTTCGGCAACTTCGCGTACAGGTGCAACATCATGTCGGCGCTGTTCGGCGCTATCGCGGTCTATTTCTTTTTCCGGTGCTCCTTCACGCTTTCGAAGGAGAAGTTTTTCTCCGGGGCGGCGGCGCTGATATTCATGCTTTCGGGGAACCTCTGGACGCAAAGCTCGATCATGGAAGTCTATACTCTCCACTACGCGCTCTTCTTCTCGGTGTTCTGGATATCCCTCTCCGGTCGCCTTATAGACTTCAGGTGGCTGTTGATATCATCTTTCCTGTTCGGTTTTGCCATCACCAACCACCTCTCGTTCGCCCTCGGCCTGATCCCATTCTCGCTTTTATGGATCGCAAAGAGGAGCGAGTGGCGCTACAGGATGGACATCGGTAAATTCGGACTCGTTCTCCTCGCTGGTCTCCTTAGCTGGTCGGTTCATCTTTATCTCCCAGCGAGATCGATGTCCGGCACACAAGATATCCTGTTCAGCTGGGGGAGGATCGATTCGCTTTCGTCTTTCATGGGGAACATCACCGGCTTCATATACTCCGACCTCCCTTTCAACAAAGGGAACATGCAGGACAGGCTGAACATAATGATGGATTATTTCTCGAATTTCCCTATCTGGGCATGGGCCATATCCATAGTGCCGTTCGTATTCGGCATAATGAAGATGCTCGCCCTGAGCGTATCGGGGAGCCTGGCGTTTCTCCTTGGGATAGTCGCATTCTTCTTCTACTCGCTTCTTCATTATGCCGCCATAGATATCATGATGGTTATACCGTGGGGGCTAAGCCTTCTGGTAATCTTCTTCGGCATAGCGCGGCTCGGCAATTTCCTTAAAAAGGCGACCGCTTCGGTGCTCACTATACTGGCAATATACATGTACTCAAACGGCATGTCCGAATACGACCGCCACGAAGATTACACAGCATACGACTACATGGTAGATGTATTTGAAACTGTCCCGCCCGACGGAAGGCTTGAGACAGTAGCCGGATTCGAAGAGAACTACATCCTTTTCTATTCTACCTTTGGCCCCGCGGCCATTTATCCAAAGACCGGCGAGAGTGAAAACGCTAAGCTGGAGCCTTTTTTCCCCTATCTTAGCCTGGAGGTAAAAACATCCGCCACATACAGCCTGTTCAACATGGCACACCCTTATTCGGGCAAATACGGCGATATGGCAATATGGAATTACATCCGGTCGTTCAATCTCGACAAGACCCACCTTCGATTCAGGGAGGGGCCGCTTACAAGAAGCGCGTACAAAGGGGCCGTGCTTGCAAGAATTGCCGTGCAAAAGGGGCATGCCCTTATGAAAAACGGCGACAAACAGAAAGCCGGATTTTTCTATCAGCTTGCGGCAAAATGGAACACCGTAGGGGTACTCAAGGAGGCAACGATTCGCGACAGGTGGGGAGAGACGGACACCTCGATCGCCATGATAGAAGCATCTCTTAAATCCAGGCCAACGACCTACGCCTCCGCCCTCCTCGCAAAAATCCGCCTGGCAGAAAAAAAGGGGGATAGACCGGCGTTTCTCCCGGACACAAATCTGTAAAATGACCATAGCCGAAAAATACAAAAAGCATTCATATGTCATCTCAGCTTTTTCGGCCGTTGCAATAACCATGCTCCTTTTCACAAAAACAATTCCGGGAACTGCCGGCCCCGACACATCCCGCCTTGCATTAGCCGAATCACTGATAGAAAGAAACAGCTTGTTTATCGACCAATCGTATTTTTCTTATACCGGCGACCATGTAAGAATTGAAGGAAAAAGATTTTCTGATAAAGCTCCATTGCTGAGCTTTTATCTCGCAATCCCCTATGCCGTGCTGAATAAAGTATTTGGCCTCTCGTTCAGCACAAATCCGCAAACATGCCATTACATCCTCACCATCTTCTCAAGCGGCCTCTCCACGCTGGCATTGATGTACTACCTGCTCCTGCTTTTGAGAAGAGAAGGGGTAAGTGACAGCACTATTTCAATACTCCTGCTGTCAATGTATTACTCAACGATCCTGATGCCATACTCTTTCACCATAAACAACCATACCCCTGCAATAGCGATGATTCTGGCATCGTGGCACTACTCCAAATCGGGAAAACCGTTTCTTGCCGGGATTATCGCATCCTTCGCCGTAAGCGTGGATTTGGCTTCCGTTTTTATCCTTCTGCCGCTGGTCTTGTCTGACAGGAACAGAATTAGAATTATAGTCGGAGGCATTCCAGCAGCGTTATTGTTCATGGCATGGAATTTAATGACCGCCGGAAGCATAATCCCCCACAGCATGCGGCCGGAACTTTTCCAATATGAGGGATCCATCACCGCACCGGCAGTACAGGGCTCCGGGATAATGCATGATAATATTTCCGCCTACTTCCAGTATCTGTTCCATTATCTTATTGGAAGCAGAGGTCTATTTTTTTATAGCCCCGCCTGCCTCATAGGACTGTACGGCATACTGAAGCACCCGGGGAAATTCGTATACCCGGCGATCTCAATCCTTCTTTTTATTTTCGGCACGACATTGACCTCGAACAACTACGCAGGGTGGTGCTGGGGGGTCAGATGGCATATCCTTGCCATCCCGTTTCTCATCTACTCTATACACCCCCTGCTCCAAAAGCCTTCCCCGCTGTTCAAGACACTTTTTACGGTCGCTTTTATCGCAGGTTTTTCGCTATCCGTACTCGGCTCTAAAGATCCATGGCTGATGACACTGGATGAGGATTCATCACTTGAAGCGAGACTGACCATGAAAAAGAAGTACGTTGAACAGGACTACCTTTTCGGCATAGCGTTTGCCGAGAACGGCAAACTCCTCTACGCGGAAAAAAAGTTTGAAGACGCCCTTGGGAGGGATCCCGGTTATGAACCGGCGAGATCGGCAAAGAAGGCTGTTCGGGCCGAAAGGCTGAAAAGAGGTATCTAGCGAAATTCCCGGCTAGAGATAGTCGGCATAGCCGCGCCTCTCAATCTCTTCGACCATCGATTTTATCTCCTGCGCGCGGTCTTTCCTGCATATAAGGAGAGCATCGTCAGTTTCAACAATGATCAGGTTATCAACGCCCAGGAGAGCTACAAGCTTTTTTGAATACACCGTGTTTGATTCGGATGAAATTGAAACCAGTTCGCATCCGCTTTTTCTGTTGCCGGTTTCATCAGCTTTCCAGATATCGTCCAGCGCACTCCACGAACCGACATCGTTCCATGAGAAGTTGGCCGCAATAACCGCGATAACGTCAGCCGACTTTTCCATTACCCCTTTGTCAATAGACACCGGCTCGATCGAACCATAGAACTCTTCCAGGGAGTCCGCTCCCGCTCCCTGCAGATGGTGTTTCTCAATAGCGGAGTTCAGCTTGGGAAGACAAGCCTTCACCCTTGCCATGAAAATATCGGCTCTAAACACGAACATACCGCTGTTCCATAGGTATCGTCCCGATTCCAGATAAAATTTCGCCTTTTTCCGGTTCGGCTTTTCCATAAATGAACGAACATGGAAATATGATGAATCTATCTTGTTGCTGACTTCGATATACCCGTATCCCGTTTCGGGATAGGTTGGCCTTATTCCGAATGTGACTATCATTTTTTTCATTTCTGCCAGTTCAATGGCCGTGTTGATGTCCTCTATAAGTTTCTCCTCTTTTCCGACGACATGATCCGCGGGGAGAACTACCATCAAGGCATTTGGATCCTTCTTCAGCAGGATAGAGGCAGGAAAAGCTATTGCCGGAGCAGTGTTCCTCCCTTTCGGTTCAATGATAATGTTTTCCACGGGGAGGTCATGGGCGCTTTCCAGAACATGCTTGGAATGGCTTCTCGCGGTTATGATAAATATCCGCTCCTTTGGAATAAGCGGGGAGATCCTTTCGATGGTCTTGCGGAGAAGGGTTTTGTCCCCGTCAAGAGCTATAAGCTGTTTCGGTTTCGCCTCCCTGGAGAGGGGCCAGAATCGCTTCCCTCTCCCTCCGGCGACAATAACTGCGTAAAGAGAATCTTTGTTCAATCGGTTCCCCAATATTGCTAAATGATTAATTTCGGATATTACACCAACCTGCGGAATACCACGAAATTATAGTTTATTTCCCGCTTTTTAAGTCTGTTTTTTTGACGATCTGAAATATTTACGCCCCTCAGGCGGAACAATCCCGTTCAAAACGGCCTTGTTGCGATCCCCGTCGCTTGCCGCGCCTCTTCGGCTGATATCCAGTATTGTCAATACTCCCTGAAACCGTGCTTGATGAATATTCCGCCAAACACAAACAGAAGCAGAGCCATACCGATCGAACAGAGAAAACAAGCGATGAAAACCTCCCTGAGATCGCCGAAAAGGAGAACCACGGCCAATAAAGGCGGCCCGATAGTCTGACCAAGGCGGATGGTCATGCCGTAAAAGGATACCAGAAGGCCCCGGTATTCGGACGGCGACAGACCGGCAACTATGGACTGCACAAGCGGGAGCGTGATCCCCATACATGAGCCGACAAGGAGCATCACCAGGAACAGCCACACCTGCGAAGGGATGTATAGCACCAAAAGAAACGCCGTAGCCAGGAAAAGAAACCCTAAAACCAGCATAGCCCTTCTGCCGATAAGTTTTTCTATCTGGGACGAAAGAGGGGCGATTATCGCAGACGCGAACGAGGAAGATGCAATATATATCCCGATGGAAAAAGGGGACATGGAGAAATGATTTCCCATGAAAAACGTAAGGTAGGTGAGAACTCCGCCGTAAAGGAGCACGAATATCAACAGCCCAACCAAAAAGGCAAAAATGCTTTTAAATGTGAAGATATACCGCTTTGCATGATTAAAGTATTCCAGGAAATTTTCGCGCTTCTGAAACTCTGGCTCTTTTAAATAAACAATTACGAATAACGCAAGCGGCAATCCAAGCCAGAACATTAAAAATGGGGCTTTCCAGCTGACAGTCGCCAGCGTTCCACCAATAAACGGAAAGGCGGCCGTGCCGACCGAAAGGACAGCCGCGTTCAATCCCATAACCTTGAGCCTTAAGTCTTCATGAAAAAGATCTCCAACCAGAACCGTAGAGATCGCCGGCAGGGCCGCTCCACCAATCCCCTGAATGAACCTGAAAGCCACTATCCAGTAGAAATCATCAAGCCAGTAAATAGCGCCCCCTGCGACGCTGAAAATCGTGAGTGAAACCACAAGGATAGGCTTTCTTCCGATCTTGTCCGCGAGCACTCCGAGAAAAAGAATAAAGAGTACGCCGGGGAGAGTGTAGCTGGAAATAATCAATCCGACTTCAGCGGGCGTAACGGAAAATTCCGCCCCTATAACCGGGATGACGGGAATAACAAGACTTACGCTTACGATACCGCCCAGCGTTATAGCGAATATGATGTAGAGATTTATATCTTTATAAATTGATGTATTCATGCAGAAATAATTCAACGCCGTACAGCGAAACCAGCGCGTAAATCCCAGCCACAACGTCATCCATCATTACGCCGACCCCACCCTTGATGTTTTCAAAATTCCTGGCCGGGGGCGGTTTCACGATATCGAAAAAACGAAAGAGGAGGAATCCGGACAAAACAAGGATCGTGAAGACCTTGTCATCCGCGGCAAAAGAGGTCCCGACAAGAGGAAGATACGTTATCAACTGACCGGCAATCTCATCAATAACAATTTTCCCGCTGTCCTTCTCGCCGAATATAGTTTCCGCAATGGATGACACCGGAATCCCGATAACCGTTATCGCGAGAGTGATGCCAAAATATGAAAACATGCTCAATTCGTTTATCAGAAGAAATATTGCAACCCCCACCAGGGAGCCGGCAGTGCCGGAAGCAAAAGGGGAAAATCCAGTCCCAAAACCGCTTGCTATGAGAACTACCGGAATGTTTTTTGCCGACGATTTACTTCCGGTTTGCATTGGGACAAGTTTAACATAAAGTGAAACCCGGCATGCACGGTTATCTCGATCCGAAGCATAAGATGCGACGAGCGGATCGCGCACTGATCGGGTTTAAGATTTAATATTTAACCTCAATCCTGGCGAGGTAGGAAACAAGCTCTTCAATGTGACTGGTTATTGCAGCAAGATCGCTATTTTTTGCCGATTCCTCGATGGCCCCACCGATTTTTGTCAAACCCTCAAATCCGTACCCCCCGCCAGAGCCTTTCATGCTATGACCTGTGATCTTGATCACCTCAAAATCCTTTTGGGAAACAGCATCCTTTAAAATGCCAACATCTTTTTGCCGATTTTCCAGGTATGCCGGAATAAGATCGGCCAAATCAGGATCGGCCTTGATTATTATCGGTGCAGTATCCTTACTATTCATAACTCCACTCCTAACAAAATCAGGTTTTCAGTTACCAAACTCCCGCTCAACTCCCAGCACTCAACACCTTCCATCCAGCGCATAGCCAACGTCAGCTTTGTGGCTTCAGGCTTTTGAAAACAGCCACCTTATTGCGCCCGCTTTTTTTCGCGTCATACAGAGCGGCATCCGCATTATTAAGCAGGCTTTCAGCGCCTGAAGCAAGTTCTGGCACTTCAGTGGCCACTCCGATGCTTAACGTGACAACTTTTGATACCTCCGAATCTTCATGGACAATAGCCGCTTCATGGACTTTCATCCTCGCTTTTTCGGCAATCACAACGGCATGCTCGGCATCGGTATTCGGAAGAACTACCACAAATTCCTCCCCGCCATATCTGGCGGCGACATCGCCGGGCCTTTTAAACAGACCTCCTATAATCCCAGCTACCCTGGCAAGACATGTATCCCCTTTCTGGTGACCATATGTGTCATTGTACTTTTTAAAATGATCGATATCGATCATCAGAATGGAAATCGGCGTTTTGTTCCTGAAAGACCGCTTCCATTCATTTTCATATGCCTCATCGAAGTAACGTCTGTTTACGAGGCCGGTCAGAGCGTCATGGGTAGAGATAAACTCCAGTTTTTTATTCGCCTCCTCAAGCTTTACGAGAAGCTCCTTGCGGCGATCCATTTCGTATTTCAGTTTCAAAGCGGATCTGACCCTTGCCCTCAGCTCGGTTTTCCTTATCGGCTTTTGCACATAATCTATCGCTCCCGCCTCGAAAGCCCTTTCCAGATCGGATTCATCCGTGCTTGCAGTCACCATGATAATCGGGATATCGGCAAATACAGGCTCCTGTTTGATAAGGAGACAGGCCTCAATACCATCAATGCCGGGCATCATTATGTCGAGCAGGATTAGATCAAATGAGCGATCAGGTGTTCCGTTTATACCGAGGATTTCAATCGCTTCGGAGGCGGAGGGAGCGGTGAAGATCGTTGAACCTTCCAATTTTTTCAGCACTTCTTCCAGCAAAAATCGGCTGTCCTTGGAATCATCAACCAGCAGTATCTTCAAAATGCCTCCACGGATTTTTTATTGTCATGGTCAGTTTTGGGATAACGACGAACAATCATCCCGGACACCCCCAAGCCTAACATAAATCTCAGAATAATTGAATTTTCGGCAATATCATCGGCCAAACACCTTCACCCTGTTGCGGCCTTCTTTCTTCGCCTGGTATAGCGCCTCGTCGGCATTTTTTACTACTGTCGCAATGGTGACCTCGCCGTCCGGGATGATGCTTGCTATCCCAGCGCTTATGGTAAGGAACTGGCCCGCGCTAGAAAACTTATGTGGGATTTTAAGCAATTCTATGGAATCACGGACCTTCTCCGCCATTACTATGGCATCGCGGCTGTCGGCATATCCCAATGCCATCACAAATTCCTCCCCGCCATACCGTGCCACTATGTCACTTGGCCTCTTTACAACACCTTCAAGCGCCTTCCCGACAAGCTTCAGCGCCTCGTCACCTTTCTGGTGGCCATAGTTGTCGTTGTACGGCTTGAAAAAATCTATATCCATCATTATCACCGCGATGGAGGACTTGGTTCTGCAGGCCCGCGCCCATTCATTCTCCAAGAACCTGTCAAATGTCCGCCTGTTTGGAATGCCGGTCAATCCGTCTATCGACGACAGCAATCTCAGCTTCCGGTTTGCCATCTCGAATTGATGGGCTATATCCTTCCTGCGGTCCATCTCCTGCTTGAGGCGCAACAGGGAGCGAACCCTGGCATGAAGCTCGACCTTATTAAAGTTCTTATCAATAAAATCGGCCGCTCCCGCGTCAAATGATTCCCGCAAAGCGTCGTCTTCCTTTCTCGCGGTCATAATAATTATCGGAATATCACGGAGCTCATCCAGCGACTTCAGCCTGAACGTCGCCTCAATTCCGTCCATGTCCGGCATGGTGAGGCTCATTATGATCAGATCCACACCTATCCTGCCGGTCTCCTCAAATGAAAGACCGATGATCTCAAACGCTTCCTGTGCCGACTGTGCCGACACTACCTGATAGCCGAACTCCTTCAAAGCCTCTTCCAGCACAAGGCCGGTCACTTTGGAATCGTCAACTACAAGTATCTTCACGGGATTCCTCTTGGCTAATACTCGTAGGTTCTGAATATTTTATCCGGCAAAATTCATTCCCCCCTGTTTTCCGGAGGTATCGCCGCGCTCATATGCCTGATCAGATTTGTAATCGTTCCCTTCAGTTCCGAACGATTCAAAATAAGATCCAGAAAACCGTGCTCCAGAAGGAATTCTGACGTCTGGAAACCTTCAGGGAGTTTTTGCCTTATAGTCTGCTCAATAACCCTCGGTCCCGCAAAACAGATCAGGGCTTTCGGCTCTGCAATTATCACGTCGCCAAGCATGGCGAAAGAGGCCGTAACGCCGCCGGTGGTCGGATGCGTTATCACCGAAATAAACGGCAATCCCGCCTCATGCAGGATCGCCATACCGGAAGATGTCTTTGCCATCTGCATCAGGGAAAATGTCCCTTCCTGCATTCTAGCCCCGCCACTGCACGATACCGTTATCAGCGGACTCCTGTTCTCAACCGCCCTTTCGACGCTCCGCGCGATCTTCTCGCCTACCACCGAGCCCATGCTCCCCGCGAGAAACCCGAACTCGAACACGGACATCTCCACCAGCCAGCCGTTCATACGTCCGGTACCGCATACAATGGCTTCCTTAACGCCGGAAACTTTCTCCGCAATCTTTACCCTTTCCTTGTATTTCTTCGTATCCTTGAATTTCAGCGGATCGGTAGATTGCAGGTTTTCGTCGTACTCCTTGAATGTTCCCTTATCTATCAATAGCTCGATCCGCTTTGCCGCGGATATCGGATGGTGCTTACCGCACTTCTTGCATACTCGAAAACCATCTTCAAAGTCAGCGCTGTAGATCATATCACCGCAGTCTTCACACTTCACAAAGACCCCTTCGGGTACGCCACGCTTGCTGCTCCCTTTATCCAAAGGAGCCTTCCCGCTTGTAAACCAGCTCATTTTGCCCCCTTTCTCTCGACTAGCGAACGATTCAACGCGTTTATGTAGGCATGCGCGCTTGCCTCCACCGTATCGGTCGAAGCCGCTCTTCCCCTTACAATTTGTCCTTTCCCGAATTCAACCAGAACGGTCACTTCCGCCATGGCATCCTTGTCGGGTGTGGCCGCCTTTACAGAATAATTCTTAAGCTTCCCCTTTTCCCCTGTTACCATATCAATGGCGTGATAAAGTGCGTCTATCGGTCCATCGCCTGTGGATGAGGCGGTTTTTCGCTCGTCTTTCCCCTTGGAAGAAAGCTGTACCGTCGCCGTTGGAAGAGTGCTGTTCCCGGTAGTAATATTGAAATACTCAAGCTCATGATACTTCCCGCGGGCAACTACCTCGTCTCCGAGAAGGGCCTCGATATCCTCGTCAAACACATCCTTCTTCTTGTCCGCAAGATCCTTGAACCTTTGGAACGCGGCGTTAAGGCGGTCTCCGTTCAGCGTGAATCCCAATTCGGCGATTTTCTTGCTGAACGCGTGACGACCGGAATGCTTACCCATGACCATGCTTGTTCCGGTCATCCCAATCGACTCGGCTGTCATAATCTCAAACGTCTCCCTTTTTTTCAGTATCCCGTCCTGATGAATGCCCGACTCGTGGGCAAATGCGTTTTCCCCTACGATTGCCTTGTTCGGCTGAACAGAAATGCCGGATATCGTGGAGAGGAGCTTGCTTGTCTTGTATATCTCCTCGGTCTTCACCTTTGTCGCATGACCGAAGAAATCCTTACGGGTCTTGATGGCCATGACAATCTCCTCAAGAGATGTGTTGCCTGCCCTCTCGCCAATGCCGTTTACCGCGCACTCTATCTGGCGCACTCCATGCTGTATCGCGGTAAGCGCGTTTGCGGTCGCAAGGCCAAGATCGTTGTGACAGTGAACGCTGAATATCGCCTTCTTATGATTGGAGACATTCGCCATTATACCGTCTATCAGTTCGGCAAACTCGTCCGGTATCGCGTACCCGACCGTGTCTGGAATATTGATAGTGGTCGCGCCGGCCTCGATCGCTTCGTAAAATATCTCGTGAAGGAACTTCGGGTCGGAACGCGAAGCGTCCATCGCCGAAAACTCCACATCCGGGGTGAAGCTTTTGGCAAGCCTTACCCCATCCCGTGTCATCTTGATCACCTCCGGCCTCGATTTCCTCATCTGGTGCTTGAGATGGATATCGGAAGTGCTGACAAAGGTATGTATCCGGTTTTTCCTCGCCGGTTTAAGCGCCTTCGAAGCGGTGATAATATCGTTCTCCAGCATTCTCGCAAGACCGCATATCACCGGCCCCTTCACCTTTTCGGCAATTTTTTGGACAGCCTGGAAATCGCCTTCACTGGCGATCGGAAAACCGGCCTCAATGACATCAACTTTAAGCTTCGCTAGCTGATGCGCCAGCTGAAGTTTTTCCTCCGTATTCATGGAAAAACCGGGAGCCTGCTCGCCGTCTCTTAATGTCGTGTCAAAAATCACAATGTTGGGCATAAAACCAATCCTCCTGAAGGATATTGTAAATCATTTTAAATCTAAACACTTAAGTGTAGCAAAAAAATGAAATATATTGAAAAGGTGTGAATAAACCATACCTTCAGCTAAACTTTTCCTGAAATATAGACTATAATCTATTACGTTTTACTGTAACTGAAAATTTAACGGTTATTAAATGAAAAACCGTGGAACTGTAATAGCCGAGTACTGTTTAATACAGATGGCAAAAACGGATACTAAAAATATTGGGGGAGATTTTGTAGCATGAAGGGGATTTTTCAATATTCTGCGCCAAGCATGCCGGAGATGAAAAAGCAGAGGCTGAACGCTCCCTTGACCAGAGACGACTTCGCCGATTCCCCCATTGCATGGATATTGAGCTAAAAAACCAGCCGATGAAAATATCCGTAATCCTTCCGATACACAACTCGCGCACTATGGTAGGGAGAGTTATTGAAGCTTATAGAGCGATCGACTACCCGGACATGGAACTTATTATCGTCGATGACGGTTCAACCGACGGCTCCAGCAATATCGCCTCGCGATACAATTTAAAGATAATACGACAGGAGCAAAGTGGGCTGGCGAAAGCAAGGAATACCGGCTGGAGAGCTGCAACCGGAGATTTCTGCTATTTCACGATTTCAGATTGTCTACCTCGATCCGACGTGCTCACAATACTTTCGAAATATTTCAAGGATGAAACTGTCGCCGCCGCCGGAGGAACTAGCGATATAGCGAATTCGCAATACCTCCTCCCAAGGCTCATACAATCTGAAAAAACATACCTGCACCGCCAACTTCCGGAAAGGGTCGACTTCCTTACTTCCAACAACATCGTCATAAGAAAAAAAGTGCTTGAGGAGGTCGGCGGATTCAACGAGGGGTATGAAACATCGGAATCGGCTGATACCGACCTCTCGTTCCGGATAAGAAAGGCGGGATTCGACATGGCATTCGACATAAGGGCCTCCACGCTCCAGTTCTTCGACAACTCGCTCTGGAACTACATGGTGCAGCAATACGAATATGGAAAATGGAAGGTAAAACTCTTTATTGACCACAATGACAGAATGACAGGCGAATATTACGCAAATATCCTGGAATTTTTTCGGCCACTGATAGCACTTATGCTAATCGTCGAAATACCGCTTATCTTTTTCGACCCTACCAAGAATTTCTACATGTACATACTGCTGTTTTACACGGCATTGCAGTTCCCCTCGCCAATAATGATGGCAATAAAGACCGGCAGGCTGGAAAACCTGTTGCTCGCTCCGGTAACCTTCCTTAGGGGAATAGCCAGGGGCCTTGGTATCGCAGCGGGGATACTGAAATTCGGAATATGAAGGCGAATCGGTACGACCCGCAAAAATTTCGACATAGCAAACCTCACAATCCTGGATCGATCCTGTCCCCCATTTAGAGGCAGGAAAATGTCCTGACATGACCATCGGTACTTCCACCCCCGCCTACTTCCTCTCCCCTGCGAAAATCAACCTCATCCTTAAAGTCACAGGGAAGAGAAAGGACGGGTATCACAACATCGCCACCCTTTTCCAGATGGTGGGACTCTACGACAAGCTCACCTTCGCGCCCGATACAGGGGGAAAGGTCACAGTCGCATGCAACGTCCCCGGGATGGAGGAGAAGGATAACATCGTATACAAGGCGGCAATGTCGCTATGGAAACCAGGTTGCAAAGGCGTTTCCATAAGGATAGAAAAGAACATACCGGTTTCCGCCGGTTTGGGAGGAGGGAGCTCAAACGCCGCCACCGCCCTGGCTGTTCTGAACAGATTTTGGGGACTTGGTCTTTCCGGAGCCAGACTGGCGACAAAGGCTAAAAACCTTGGCGCTGACGTCCCTTTCTTTCTATCGGCCCCACGCGCCTGGGCTACCGGCATAGGCGAGCGCCTCACACCCCTGCCGAACTGCGAAAAATTCCATATTCTCCTTGTAAACCCGGGAATCAGCGTTCCGACCGTGGAAATATACCGCCATCTCCCTCCCGAATTGACAACCAAACCGGGAATAATTAAAATACCCCGGAGGATTAGGGAATATATTTCGTACGAAGATACGGTTGATTTCCTTGAAAATGATTTAGAACGCACAGTCGAGCTACGGTACCCGCTTGTTACCTTGGTGAAAAAGGAACTAGGGAGGTACGCACAAAAGGGGGTGATGGTTTCAGGAAGTGGAGCAACTGTTTTTGCTCTGTTCAAATCTAAAAACGAAGCTGACGCCGCTATTAAGGGGATGAAACAAATAGGTTGGTGGTGTTCGCTCGTTGAACCGTTAGATAGCATGGGGCATCTTGAAAATGCATTTCGATGAGGGTTATTAATAATGAATATTACTGAAGTGGTTATAAGGCCGGTTGAAGATGAGCGACTCAAGGCATATGTGTCTTTAACATTCGAAGACGCGCTTGTAATCAAGGATATCAAGATAGTCGACGGGAAAAACGGGCTTTTTGTCTCGATGCCAAGCAGAAGAAAAAAGAATGGAAAGTATCAGGATATCGCGCATCCGATAAACACCGATTTCCGAAAGATGATGGAAGACAGAATTTTCAGCGAATACAAAGAGGTGATGAAAGAGTACGGCTCTGAAATCAACATCGAGCGAAGAGCGCTTGAAGAGGAAGAAAAGAGCAGAAGCGCCTATTAAAACCGCAAGGGGATGGTCGATCGTTCAGCCAGATAGGGAGAGGCTTGTATAAAGGCAGAATAACTGCCAAATGTTCAAATCGGCCTCGTGAAATTCTTCCAACCCCCTATAACCAGGCCCACTATCGGGGAGCTGTTCTCCCTGAGATCCACTATCCTTATCTTCTCCGCTGTGTTTACCGGAATAAGAAAAAGATTATGCCCGTCCCTTTCCAGCAGTTTTGCGGTTACGCCCCCCTCTGACTGGACCGCGTATATCCTCCCCTTCTGTATCCTTTCGCGATCCGCCCCGCGGTCGATAACGACAATATCCCCGCTGGCAAGGTGGGGCCACATCGATTCCCCTGAAACACGGCACGCCACGAGATCCCTCGCCTTGGCGGAGGCGACCTTCAGCGGCCTGACATGCACCACGACCCATTCGATAACATTCTCTTCCGCGATTATCGGTTCCCCCGCCGCTATCTCTCCGTCTACCAGGGGGACGGAAAAATACTCCTCCTCCGAAAGTTGCCTCGGGGGCATCGGCGCGGAAAATCCCCCCCCTTCGTTTTTCAGTTCCACAGGAGGTTCATTCCCCGTAAGGATCCATTCGATGCTTTTCGAAGATATCGCGACGAGCCTCATCAGGATGTCGGCGGACGGGAGCATAACCCCCTCCTCGTAACGCTTGATGGTGGTATGGCTCACGCCAAGCCTTTTGCCGAAGGCGAGTAGCGATTCCCCCCCGCGGAGGGATTTTATTCTCTTTGCGAGGTTTTTTTTATTAACCCGTTTTGTGCGGATTAGTTCAACTTTTCTTATTGACATTGTGCTCATGCGCACATTATAATTGGCATCACTGGAGGAGTCAAGATATGGAAAAAACCAACGCGCTAAAAGAGGTGTCGGCAGAAAGGGGCAATTTCGCCTCGCCGGGGAGAAGGTTTCTGTCGGTGCAGAGTGTGGCAACCAGATGGAACGTCTCGGACAGCACAGTAAGAAGGCTGATCGATGAGGGGGAACTGAAAGGAATTAAAATAAGAAGGACATTCAAGATACTTGCCGAATCGGTAAGTGAATACGAATCGCGCTCTTCCTTCTGATTCCTGTCATGCTGAACAAATGGGGGGGTGAATCGGCAAAAGAGGCCACAACACCGATATGGGGACGGCTCAGGTGATTCAGTATCAACCCCCGCTTCAGACCTGTTGTTCAGAAGTGCTGAGGTTCCATTGAAAAGTTCCATATTATTGTTGCATCTTGAATCATGCCGATTCAGAATGAACATGTAATGAAAAGGGTGCATATCGTCTGGGGATTTGGTCACGTCACGGGGGTGCTCTACGATACTCCGACGGCCAGGAAAGTCCTTGCGGCGCTTCCAATCGAATCCGAATCTAAACGCTGGGGGGACGAAGCGTACTTTGAGACCGGTATCACGGCGGAGCTGGAACCGGATGCCAGAGATGTCGTAGAACCCGGCTCTATCTGCTTCTGGGTCGAGGGGAACTCGATCGCCATCGCCTGGGGTCCGACACCCATCTCCAAAGCAGGGGAGTGCAGGATG